>PKWS01000361.1 GCA_003132105.1 Desulfosporosinus sp. | reverse complement strand
CAGATCATTATGAATTTGGAAATAGTCAACTTAACCAGCAAGTTTATCAAGTGCTTATAAAGATTAACAATTACATGGGTTTTTTTCCGAACAATTTGGAGGCTAATCTGGCGTTGTTAATCAAAGAACTGGATAAATTATTGCCCCTCTGCTATACTGACATTTGTTTGCACCAAGAGAATTTCACCGCGCTCTTTGGTGAAATCCCGTTCACTGGAGAACGTTACACCCTCTGTCAATCGGACGATTGCTGGATTGAAGATCACGCCCTGCCGATTATCATTCAGGACTTGAGTGTGGATGACGAGTGTCAACACCATCATGTCCTTCCTGGTGTTCAGTCGTATGCAGGGATCCCAATTATGGAAGAAAATAAGGTGATCGGGGTATTGTCACTCCATCATCCGCAAAAGGACTTTTTTACGCATGAGATTTTAGAGGTTTTGCTCGTGATGGCTAATCTAGCAGCTATTGCAATTCATCAATGGAGGCTGGTCACAAGATTAGAAAGGGAAAAAATGGAACTTCAAGAGGCTAACGTGGAAATAAAGGCCTTGGCGCTAAATCTCACCAAGAATGTAGAAGAATTAAAAAAGACTCAGAAACAATTAATACAGTCGGAGAAATTAGCGTCAACAGGTCGATTAGCAGCAGATATTGCGCATGAAATTAATAATCCAGTCGGAATTATTGTTTCGAGTGTCGAATGTATGCTCTTAGATGGAGAACATACTCTGTCCGAGGAATTTAGGAACGATGCCAAAGTAATTATCAACCAAGCAGATCGCATTAGTAAAATAACGCGTTCCCTTTTGTCGTTCGCCCGTTTGCCGGTGGAGGAAAAAAGTTATGTCAATATCAATGACATTATCAAAGAAACTGTGGAACTTTTTAGTAAACATTTGTTAAAAAAAGAAATTACAGTCCACCAAGACTTAATAAAAAACATTCCTTTAATCCTAGGAAACAGTAATCAGATTCAGCAAATTCTGGTTAATCTAATCAATAATGCGAGTGACGCCATGGGACAAGGCGGAAACCTTTATCTCAGGACGAGATGTCTTGACCAGAATTTGGTTGTAGAAATTGAAGATGACGGTTGTGGCATGACCACAGAGCAGCTTGATAAGATTTTTGATCCTTTTTATACCACCAAAGGCAAGGGCTTGGGAACGGGCCTAGGTTTAGCGGTCAGTTACGGTTTAGTTGAAGAACACGGAGGGAAAATCGAAGTGGTAAGCAAAGAGGGAGAGGGCACTTGTTTCACAGTTGCTTTCCCTAGAAATAAGTTGGTGAAGTAAATGACTAAGGTATTAATTATAGACGACGAAATTGAGATGGCCCAAAACTGCTTGCGTTTGTTAAAACCACTCGGTGTTAAAATATTGATAACGACGAGTGCTAAACAGGGCTTAGAACTCGTCCAAACCGAGAAACCGGATATTGTCCTGACTGACTTAATGATGCCCGAAATGAATGGCATGCAGGTTTTAGCAGCGGTGAAAGAATGGGATGCCAAAATCCTGGTGATCATGATTACTGGATTTGGCACGGTAAATTCAGCAGTGGAAGCGATTAAAGGCGGGGCCTATGATTTTGTGACTAAGCCATTTTCTGGGGAGCAGTTAAGAGCGATCGTTGAGCGGGCTCTTAATCAACGTAGTCTAAAAGAGGAAAATACACGTCTTAAACGCCAACTGCAAGCGCTAAGCTTTAATGAAATCGTGGGTAAGAGTTCGGCCTTGCAAAAAACGTTTGAACTGGTTAGAAAAGTAGCTCCTATGGATATCAACGTTTTGATTGTGGGAGATAGCGGCACGGGTAAAGAGTTGATTGCTCGCAGTATCCATACGCATAGTCGGCGCAGTCAACAACCGTTTGTGCCCGTTGATTGTGCGGCATTATCGGAAGAATTATTGGAAAGCGACCTTTTCGGACATGAACGGGGAGCTTTTACAGGAGCGGCCGGTACTAAATTAGGGCTTTTGGAAGTTGCAGACGGTGGCACGTTATTTCTCGACGAAATGGGGGAGCTTAGCCCTAAATTGCAAGTGAAACTCTTGCGGGTACTCCAGGAAAAGACCTTTCGGCATGTAGGAGGTACAAAGCAGATTGAAGTCGATGTCCGCTTTGTTTCGGCAACGAATCGGGATTTGATCGAAGCCATCAAAGGCAGAAACTTTCGCGAAGATATTTATTACCGCCTTAATGGAATGACGATTACGTTACCGCCGTTACGTGCCCGCACGGGTGATATCCCACTGTTAGCAAGGAGTTTTTTAGAACAATTTAATGAAAGAAATGACCAAACTATTAAGTTAGGTCGAGAAGTTCTACCCTTGTTGGAGAATTATGCTTGGCCGGGAAATGTCCGTGAACTTAAGAATGTCATAGAAAGGGCTGCTATTTTGGCCGAAGAGGGGACGATTTGTTGCGAAGACTTGCCGCCTGAAATCACCAAGGATTCAAGGGAGTTGGCGAATGATGGTCTGGATTGTGCTTGGACAAACGTTACCCCGGTTCAAGGGTTTACCGAAGCGAAAGAAAAATGGATTGAAATCTTTGAAAAACGTTATTTAAACGAGCTTTTGCTGCGTTATCACTGGAATATTAGCAAGGCTGCAGAAGCAGCCGGTATTAACCGTAAAACGATCCAACGTTTACTTGGTAAATATCGCCTCGATGAGGAGTAAGATCTAATATATCCGTTTAATCGTGCTTAAACTGAAAATCGTTTTTNNTTTTTATTTCAAAACGCTGAACCCACTTTAAATGTGAAAGTTTTGTGACTAAAGAATGATTATTTTTGTTGGCATTGAATTTGCATTATTAAACTTCGCAGGCATAGAACGCCGGAAGATTCTCTGTAATTTATAAATGGGAGGTGGTTTCGATTGAGTGAATAAATGAAAGTGCAAATTTTATCAAGGATTCTAACAAAAAATCAAAAAGCTCTGGGATTGTAGGAGGAAGATTTATGAAGAAAAAACTAATTGCAGGTATCTCAATTATTGCCATGAGCAGTTTGCTCCTGGGCGGGTGTGGCAATACAAAATCCGCAACCAGCACTGACTCGAATAAGAACTCGACCGCAGACGTTGGAACCAATACTAACCTAGGTAAAGATCAATGGATCGGTTTCTTGTCCGGAGGAATTTCTGGAAGTTGCGAGGTTATTGGTATCCCAAGTTTACGGACCCTAAAGGTTATTCCAGTCGGGGTTGATACTCACGAACCTGTTTTTAGCGGCAGCAATGCCGGTGGGACCAATGGAACCCCTGATGGTAAGTATGTTTATTTAAATGACAAAGGGGACAGTTCAGTAGGGGTAATTGATATCGCAACCCAAGAATTAATTCATAAAATCAATATTCCCGGACCATTTGGCCCTCATCATATTGCAATTACTCCGGATGGAAAAACTTTGTTTGCAACTGGTGAATTGTCCGGGAAAATGGCTAAAATCGATTTGGCAACAGACAAAGTAGAGGAAATTGACGTTTCAGGCGGTACAGATAGCTCTCCTGACTATTTGGCCGTGACGAAAGACGGAAAATATTGCTTAGCTACCGATTATTACAAAAGTGGTGTACACGTTATTGACACTGCAACTTTTAAAGAGGTTAAGTTTATCCCGGCCGGGAAGAACCCGCATGGCATAGATATGACGATTGATGGTAAATATGCTGTTGTTGACGGTAAACTTTCCGGGAACTTGCCAATTATCGATCTCTCGAAGATGGAAGTTATTAAGAACATAGATTTAACTCATGCTGTAGACGGTTTTCCGAAGAGCGCAGCACCTGGTCCCTTGCACAATGTTTTCACTCCAGACGGCAAGTTTGCTTATACAACGTTATTTGTGGATAACGCAATTGCCAAAATCGATATGACGACTATGGAAATGGTCAAAAAAATCCCTGTTCATTATCGTCCTGGGCACTTGCAAATTACACCGGACGGAAAGTATGTACTCTCCTTTAACAAATATTCAACTGGTCTGTTCCCGGGGTCGGTCAGTAATCAGGATCCCAGTAATGTTGAACTAATTGATACAGCTCAAGATAAGGTTATTTCGATCGCACCGACTCTTCCCGAACCGCATAATGGCAAAATCATCGCGGCAGATGCCGTTAAAGGTTATCTGGGCGCTGAATTGCCGCCTCAAGGTTTTGCTAGCCTAAATCCTCCACACAAAGATCCTAATGTAAAAGCAACTCTGGTTCCGGAGGATAAAACACCACCGGGTGTAGCCACGAAAGATGGTGTTGTCGAGGTTCATATACAGGAATTCAGTTACGGCATGAAACCTGATAACTTTACGGTTAAGAAAGGGGACAGGGTCCGCATTTATTTAACCAACGTGGATAAACAAACAGCAATGACTAACGACCCGGCTCCGATTCACGGCTTTATCATTAACGAGTACGGTTTGCAGACCAACTGGGGCGTGCCGCAGGGCAAAACTGTGGTGTTTGAATTCACAGCAGATAAAGTTGGTAAGTTTGCTTATTACTGTAGTTATTTCTGCGGGCCGTTGCATTTAGAGATGCGTGGTTGGATGAACGTAAATCAGTAAGTTTTTTGCTCTTTCAATGTTTACTGTTTGGGATAGGGGCTTGCCCCCTTATCCCTTAACTGTAGTAAGGAAGAAGGTTGAGTAATGAAGGTTTTTGAGGGGGCGAACGATTTCCTGAAAAAGAGGTTTGACATTAAGTCATCCACGGATCTCTTCTCACCGATGCCTAAGTGGGTTAATTGGACCTACAGCTTCGGGGGGGTAACATTGATACTGTTTATACTGCAAATTATCTCTGGTATTTATCTGACCTTTTTCTATATTCCTTCTGCCCAGGATGCCTCTACCAGTGTTAAATACATTGAATCATCGGTATTTCTAGGACATTTTTTCCGCAGTTTGCACCGCTGGGGGGCAGCAATATTAGTAATTTTCCTTATAGCCCACGCTTTACGAGTTTTCATTTCGCGTGCTTACCGCTATCCGCGTGAGTATATTTGGTGGACAGGTGAGGCTATGTTTATTATCACCATGGGTTTTATTTTTACAGGTTATTTGCTTCCTTGGGATATCCGGGCTTATTGGGAACTGTTGACTACCCGAAATGTGGCTTCGCAAATCCCTGTTCTAGGTAAAGCAATTAATGCTTTTCTGCTTTCTGCCTCCAGCCTTAATCAAGTTCCGATCGCCCGTTATTTTGCTGTTCATACCATCCTCTTGCCAATATTAATCGGGTTTGGCATGGTGGCTCATTTTTGGATGATTCGCAGGCTTGGTGTAGCCAGGAAAATAAGGGGGGAGATGGAATGACAGGCAAATATCCGGAACATGAAGTTGAGCCGTTTTACCCCAAACACTTTAAACGGCACATTTGGTTGGCCCTGTTCATTGTTCTTATCATGGTTCTTTTGGCCACTTTTGGCATAAAGGTACAGCAGGAGACCGAGCCGGTCTTTACCTCCATGGTTCCTCAGCCGGACTGGTTGTTTTTCCTGCTCTTTCAAAGTACCCGTTATCTTAAAGGGTGGCAGGAGTCAATAGGTACGATTGGAATTCCCTTAGCAATCTTTCTGGGTATGTTTTTAGTTCCTATTATTGATAAACGGCATTTCAGAGGAAAAAAACTGAGGGGACTCCTGCTGGTTGGCGGCATTTTAACAGTTACAATTATTTCGGTATTTACAGTCCATACGTCCAGCACAACGCCTATTTGGGGATGTACTTCCTGCCACAAAGCTGGTTTTGGCTCAACTTTTTCCGATGCGCCAAACCGAGTTGATAAACTAACAACTGAATTGGATAACAAGTGGTTAGCGGTTCATTATCAATATCCTCAATATTGGTGGATGTTTAATGCGGACCAAGACCCGTCTCGCTGGTAAATAGTATCAGCCTAGTCTGACAGGCTGACGGGGAAATCTGAAAGAAGGCGAAGGAATAAAGACATGGGAACTACACTCTATTTAGCCAAGCAAAACTTAAAACGCAATTTATTCCGGACACTGATTATGGTATTAAGTGTGGCATTGGCTTCGGGGACGCTACTAGGCGCAGTAGTCTTGGCGCAGGGTGTGCGGGATACTCTAGGTACTGTTCACCAAAGGTTAGGAGCCGATCTAATTGGGGTACCTAAAGGAGAACTGAATAATGCCAGGGGAGCTTTGATATCGGGGACTCCGACTACCTTTTTTATGGATAAGTCTGTCGAGCAGGCAGTAGCCAATGTTACTGGTGTCAAAGCCACTAGCCCCCAAGTCTATTTGCGCAGTCTAGATTCCCCTTGTTGTATTTCCATGGTACACATGGTCGGTTACGACCCCAATAAGGATTTTACTATCAAGCCATGGCTGATTAATAATACGAAAACTGCTCTTGGGCCTAATGATATTATCGTTGGAGCAAAAGTTATCTCCTCGGTGGTTGGGGTCCCGACGAAGGCTATTGGACAGACACTTGTGTTTTTAGGTAAGCCTTTGACAGTAGCCGGTATTTTGGATATTACTGGTTTGGGTACCGACTATACCGTATTCATGCCTATGGAAACAGCTTACAAACTGGCTCAGGGCAGTCCTCTTTATCCGGTGCCTGTTAAGCAAAATCAAATCTCTGCAGTTTTAGTCAAAGTTCAACCTGGCCAAAATCCCCAAAGTGTAGCTAAGGCAATTCGTGATGGTGTACCGAACATTGAGGTAATAACTACTGCTGACTTAACCGAAAGCCTTGGTAGAGAACTTAACCGGCTTTCCAATATTATGGGTTTGATTGGAGGAACACTTGGGGTTATTGCCCTTTTCCTGGTGGGAATTTTATTTACACTTTCCATCCAGCAACGAAGGCGGGAATTTGGTTTGTTTGGGGCAATGGGTGCTAACAGAGGGTATATTTTCCGCCTAATAATAACGGAAAGTATTTTGGTTACAGGTACAGGAGGGTTACTAGGTCTGATCTTAAGTGGTTTAGGCCTATACCTTGGACGGAATGCACTAGCTAAAGTATTGGGGAATTTGTATATCTGGCCTCAGGCTAGTTACTTTGTACTGGCGATTGGGATAGGTTGTCTAGTAACTGTTCTGATGGGTATTCTGGGCGGACTTTATTCGGCGCTGCGGACGAGCAGGTTAGAGCCTATGGAAGCAATCCGGGGAGGAAAATAACAATGATCACAGTGGAAAATCTAAGTAAAATTTACCATTCCGGCGGGCAGACAATTAAGGTATTAGAAAGTATCAATCTGGAGGTTCCAGACGGAGAATTTCTGACCTTAACCGGGCGTTCGGGGGGCGGTAAGACGACATTGCTTAGTTTGATGGGCGGACTGACAAGACCGACTGCAGGCAAAGTATTTATTGACGGTGTTGAACTATGGGGGTTACCCGAATCAGAGCTTGCCAAAGTGCGTAATCAAAAATTCGGTTTTGTTTTTCAGTTTGCCAGTCTGATCCCAACATTAAAAGTTCTCGATAATGTTATGCTGCCAATATCCTTTTCCGGCCGCCGGCCTACAATGGAGGACCAGGTAAGGGCCCAGGCCTTATTAGAAACTGTGGGTATTTCTGAAAAAGCCCGGAGTTTCCCCGGACAATTGTCCGGCGGACAACAACGGCGGGTGGCAATTGCCCGGGCTCTGATCAATAATCCGAACGTATTGTTTGCCGACGAACCCACTGGAGATTTGGATGAAGAAACAGAACGTTCCATCATGCAACTCTTTAAAGAAATTAACGAATCTGGAACTACTATAGTGATGGTTACCCATGCTATGTGCTTCGCACATATTGGAAGCAAAGCTTTAACAATGCGGGAAGGGGCCCTAATTGGATATGAGGGGGACGGGGGGATGGCATGTTGGACAAAATAAAGCAGATAAGCCTGAAATGGAAAGTTACGGCAGTCCTGGTATTGGCGATGGCGTTAGGGTCGGGTGCATATTTTTTAGCCACTACGGACTGGGATTCTCCTGAGACGGTGACTGCCAAATATTTTAGCGCAATCAAAGCAGGTAATCTCCAAGCGGCCTACCAAATGACGGATAATAGTGTTTATCACGAAACCTTCAAGCAATTTAGCGCCCGGGTAAATAACTACGGCAAAGATATGGAAGTTAAGCCGTCAAAAGCACTCAAGCAGGGAGGAACTGCTGTTGTAATCCTAGCTTACTCTGTGACCACGGAATTCACCAAATTAGCCAATGAGGGAACAATAGATCTCAACTGGAGCCATCGGGCTTGGCGGATCATAAATCCATAAAGAACTGAGGAGATAAAGGATGAAAAAACTGATTTGGATTTTGCTTATCTGCTTTGCCGCAATACTGCCTATTTCGCCGGCACAGGTTCTGGCAGCGGAAAACAGTTGGAGTCGTTCTACCCTTGAAAAAGTCCCTACTGGACCTGTTATAGTGGATCCTGCCCGTTCCGATAATTTATATGCTTCTACCGCCCTCGGGGTCCAAAAAAGCAGCGACGGCGGAAAAACCTGGACGATTATCAGCAGGGGACTTCCGGACGAACAAGCAGTGGCATTGGTAATTAACCCACTGAATAGCCAGATGCTTTACATCGGTTATGATGGCCAAGGTATTTATAAGTCTACGGATGGCGGGATCACATGGACTCCTAAAAATGATGGCTTGCCAAGCCGGAATGTGCGCACAATTACTTTTCATCCTAAAGATCCCAACATTTTATATGCCGGTATTAAGGGTGGGGTTTGTATTACCAATAATGCAGGCGAAAGATGGTCACCGACTTCGGGATTTAATCCGTTTTCAAACGTAAATACGATCATAATTAGCCCGCAGGATCCAACTGTTCTGTATGCAGGCACTGGTTCGGAAGGGGTATATAAAAGCACAAACGGCGGGGTTAGTTGGAAAGATATCAATACCGGCTTGGATGTCCTTAGTGTGTTAACACTTTCCCTCGATCCGAGTAACCCGGAGCATTTAGTTGCGGGAACTTATAATGCCGTTTCTCCCACAGATCTCTATGTCGGCGGCGTCTATGGCGGAATATTTTACTCCTTAGACGGCGGCAATTCATGGAAAGCTGCGAAAAGCTTGTCCAGTCTGACGGTTTTTCAACTGGCACGTTTGCCGCAAAATCCTGCGGTAATATATGCTTCAACCTTGGGAGGGGCTTATCGCAGTATAGATGGCGGAATCACTTGGGTTGATATTAATTCCGGGCTAAGTAATGAGTTTTTGCATTACCTGACGGTGATGCGCCAAGGCGATCAAGCAGTTCTACTGACGAGTACCCCGAATGGGATATTCACTTATACCGATTCGGAATGGAATACTATTAAAGCCCATCTCAGAACTGTTCCCAAATGGGTTTGGTATAGTTCAAGCGGTGCAGTGTTATTAGTTTTGATAACCCTGATAGTCTGGTTTAGGCTGAGGTCGCGTAAAGTCCAGAAAAAGAAATATGCCTGGTAAGGTTTTAAACCTGGGAGGATAACATGATAAACCTCATTATTGCATCTATCAAAGGGCGAATAGCTAAAAACAGCATAATAATTCTTAGCTTGGTTATTGCCGTATGTTCACTGTATATAGGGTTAAATTTTGGTAAATCTCTGGAAACGGATATTGCCATTAACAGTGCCCGCTTGGGAGCAGATCTTGCGGTTGTACCCCTCGGGACCAAAGAAAACGGAGAGGTCGAAGCTGCTCAGGGACCGCCAAGCAAAGGACTAATTCCTGTTTCAAACTTTAATGGTATACAAAAAATTGCCGGAATTGAGAAGATTACACAGCAGGTGTATTTGAACAGCTTTCAGCTCGGAGGGAAAAATTTAGCGGTAATCGGTTTTGATCCGGTAACTGATTTTACGGTCCAGCCTTGGTTATTAAATACCCTCGAATCATCGTTATCCTCACATGATGTGCTTGTCGGTGTCGATGTTGTAAATGGAGAGGGAACTAAAATACGAAGCGGGGATAATTTTGAAATAAACGGCCAAGTTTTCCGGGTAGCAGGGACACTAGACAAGTCAGGTAGTTACATGGATAATGCAGTTTTTCGACCTATAAATTCTGAGGAATTACACAAAAACGCTTCTTGGTATTTGATAAAGGTACTTCACAATATTTCACTGGATCAATATGCAAATGTGTTACAAACAAATTTTCCACAGATTGAGGTTATGACCCGCAACGAACTAAACAATACACTGGATACTCAACTTTCGGGAATTTTACGAGGTAATGGCCTGCTAGTGGCTACAGTTTTTATAATTATAACCATGATGTTAATAATAGCCGCAATGTTTAACTTAACCGTGCACGAGCAAATGAAGGATTTTGGTATCTTGCAGGCTATGGGGGCGAAGAAAAACCATATTTCTCAATTAATCGCGGGCGAAGCACTGGTTCTGGTAGTTGCTGGAATAATCGGAGGCTTGGTCATAGGTGAGATCCTATTTCAAAGTTTCAGCCGGATATTGACAAGACCAGGTCTGACAGTCGCTGACACACCAATTATATTTAAGTTGGAGGTAAGCCTTAGCGGTGCGATCTTAGCCTTGTTAATCGGTGTTATAGCTGCGCTTTATCCTGCGTTCCATATGTCTAAGCTAGATCCGTATGACGCAATTCGTCAAGGAGAATAAAAAGGAGGAAATTTTTATGAAATCTTTTAAAACAAGTTTAATCACGGTATTATTGGTCGGTACAATGGCGACAGTCCTTGCTGGGTGTGGAGAAACAGCTAAGCCAACTCAACCGGCAGCTGCACCTGCTCCGGCTCAGACTTCTCCGGCTCAGAATACTACACCTGCTCCAACACCTACTCCGGCAGCGACTACAGTTGCAAAAGCCAGTGGAAAAGATATTTTTACCACGAACTGTGTCAGTTGTCACGGCGCAAACGGGATAGGGGCAACCGGACCGGCCTTAAATAAAGCTGTTTTGAGTATTGGGGTAAAAACGTCGGTTAATACACTCGCTTTCATCAAAGAAGGAAAACTCGATAAAGGAATGCCTGCTTGGCAGAATGTACTTAGCGATGATGACATAAAAGCGGTTTCTGATTATGTTGTTTCTTTAAAGTAAAGTAAGAAATTACGTTACGTAATTCAGAGGAGGTTGGAAAATGTCCAGAGAAGAAGAGACTATGCTGAGGCGGAAATTCCTCCAGATAGGGATCGGTGGCATCGGTGCTGCGATCGGCCTGAGCTATATCGGACTGGCGGGAGACTTTCTTCTGCCCGCTACGGCTAATGCTCAGCCACTGCAAGAGGTGGGTAAGGTTAGTGATTTTACGGTAGGCGTTCCTAAGTTGATGGCCTATAAAGGAAGCGGGGTTGAAGAGGGGATGTATGTCACTAACCTCGGCGATGAGGGTTGGCTAGCGCTGGATTTTCACTGTACGCATTTACAATGTGCAGTTAATTATGAATCGTCTTTGAAGCAATACATGTGCCCCTGTCACGGTGGGGTATTTGATTTGAAAGGCAACGTCCTTTCTGGACCACCCCCCAGAGCGTTGATCAGGCGGGTTGTCAAAGTACAGGGTAATTCCGTGTTATTAGGAGGGAGGCTAGTATGAAACAGTGGATTGAAGAACGCCTCCATTTGAGCCAAGGCTTAGCCTCCATGTTTGATCACCCAGTACCTAAACGCAGTAGTTTCCTCGATTACTTAGGTTTCGCTACCTTATTTGCCCTTGTTAACCAGGCTGTCACGGGTATTCTATTGGCTACTGTGTATACACCTTCAGCAGAAGGAGCCTATGCCAGCATTAAGTTATTACAGTCAACCGCGGCGGGTAACCTTGTCCGCTCTCTCCATTCTTGGGGATCGAACTTCATGGTCGTGCTTATCGTTTTGCACCTTCTGCGAGTGTTCTATGAAGGGGCCTACAAGCGCCCGCGCGAATTGACATGGGTCATGGGAGTAATTCTTCTGATCGGGACACTTGGCTTAGCTTTTACCGGGTACCTTCTGCCCTGGGATCAAGAAGGGTATTGGGCGACGGTCGTCGGATCGGCGATGGCAGGTTANNGGAGCTACCTTAACATTTTTTTATTCTGTTCATATGTTGATGCTGCCGGCTTTGGTTCTTTTGGCCTTTGTGCCTCATTTCTTCTTTGTACTGCGGCAGGGTATGGTTTGCACGGATGAACTTAGCAAAGCTAAGAAACGGGGCGAAGACGTTTCCCAAAATTCTTTAACGTTTTGGCCTGATGTCGCTTTTCGAATGATTCTGGTCGTGATTCTTGTAGGGGCTACAATGTGGATTTCAGCAGCGGTTTACCCCAAAGGCCTTGGGGCACTGGCAGACGCCTTGAATAAGGCTCACTATATTCCTGCACCTGCTTGGTACTTCTTCGGCGTCTATCAAATGCTCAAGTACTTTCCTGGCTACTTGGATGTCTTGGCAATGGTTGGTCTGCCACTTATCTTCTTCGCGGTTCTATTTGCTCTCCCTTGGCTTGACCGTAATCCAAGCAGAAAGCCGCGTAAACGCCCGGTGGCCTTGAGCGTTGCTGGAGTAATTATGGCTGGGTTGGTGTTTCTTACCTATCAGGGTATGGCATCGGTGCCAAAAGCTCTGGCGGATAATGGCGTGATTACACACCCCAGCTTTAAGAAAGACATCGAACCCGTCTTTCAAAGCCAGTGTCTTACCTGTCATGGGAGTACTAATAGCTACGCGCTTGATAATTACACCAATGTTATAAAGATCGATATTATCCCAGGTAACTCGGACGGTTCTAAATTAATTCAGAAACTGGAAGGTACCGTAAAGCCCCAGATGCCACTCGGGCAGGAGCCTCTTAGCCCAGACCAAATTAAAACTATACGTAATTGGATACAGGACGGGGCGAAAAACAATTAGGCGAATTGTAGACAATCGTTTAAGAGNNCCTTGTTACTTATAGTGTTAGCTGGCTGTGGGGTAAAGGCGTCTTCTAATGCAATCACACTTAAGAAGACGGTCAACGGCCTTGCGGCTACGCTCACAACGAATACTCAACCAGGGATCAATCCCGTAGTTGTTTTACTGACAGATCAGAACGGTAAACCTGTTTCCGATGCTTTGGTTAGTGGAACACTTAATATGTCGGAAATGGTCATGGAGGGATATCCAAAGGAGATCAAGTTTAATAGAGAAGAGAATGGCAAATATTCTGGATTGCTACAGGTATCCATGGAGGGTATTTGGCACTTTGATCTTAAAATAACCTCTCCAAAGGGTACAGTGCAGGATATCCCATACGTCATAACGTTTCAAGTTAAGTAAATGAGCTATTATCGGAATCAGAAATAATATTTTTCAAGGAAAGAGGATTCACATGAACTCAAAATTCGTACGGAAATTACTGCTTAGTCTACCAGCCTTGCTCGGTTTNNGGCCAGGCGGAATTGGTTCTGGGTGCCTTGCTTTTATGTGTCGGTCTTATGTTATTCTTGCCAAAGATAGAAAAACGTTGGCTGGGAGCGGTTGTGGCTTTGATCGGCTTGGCCACGATCCTTGTACCACAGGCATGGGTCATCGGAATATGCGCTAAAGATACTATGTCTTGCCACACAACAAGAGGGTGGCTCTACGTGGAAGGCCTCTTGACCATGGCCATCGGGCTGGGTATATGGAGTGGCTTCATCAAGGATGGAGCAGAATAATGTTCTTACTCGCTTGGAGAAACGTCACCCGAAGAAGGAGCCAAACGATAATTACAGTACTTATTACGGCTCTGACTGTGGCGACGTTCGTGTTAGCTCACGCAATATTTACCAATCTCCAGGAGGGAATGCGTTTGTCTGCAACCCGGCTCGGAGCGGATGTTATCGTTTTGCCGCATACAGTAAAATCAGATGCTTTTCAGACGATTTTCACGGGTGATCCTGTGAACCTCTACATGCCTGATAAGGTACTAGCGGACGTACGCACTGTCAGCGACGTTCAAGCCGCGACCCCTCAGTTCTTTACTCAGACGCTAGACCAGAGTTGTTGTTCCCTGGCTAAGCCTTATCGGGTGGTTGGGTATGATCCCGAAACGGATTTTGTTGTTAGCCCTTGGCTTAAAGGCGGAAATGGCAAAAAGGCTCCAGCTAAGGATGAAGTAATCCTGGGAGCTAGAGTTGACTCCTTTTTAGGGGCAAAGGCGGTTATTTTAGGCACAGTCTTTAATGAAGCTGGACGGATTGAACGCACTGGAACAGGAATGGACGACACGATTTTTATGCATATTGATGTTGCTCGGAACTTGGCGAAGAATAGCCCATATCTTAAGGAACTATGGCAAAGCGCTCCGCCAGACCACCTGGTTTCATCGGTTTTAGTCAAGGTTCGAGAGGGTGTTAATCCGACCGTAGTGGCTGACCAAATAAATAATCTGGATTTAGGGGTTAATGCTGTCGCTACGGGCAAAGTGATCAGCAGCGCTAGGAACCAGATGAATGCCGTTAGTAGCGTATTAATCTGGTTATGGGTAGCTTTAGCGTTGACAGCGGCCTTGGCCTTAATCGGTCGATTTACAGCCCTTGCTCGGGAACGCAAACGTGAATTGGGAATGCTGCGTGCGATCGGTGGGCAACGCTACGATGCTTTTGCAGCGCTATTAATAGAAGCTTTACTAATCGTCGGTGCAGGTGGGTTGGTGGGAAGTTTCGTTGGAGTGCTCTTAACCCAGCCAATTCTGACCTGGCTAAGAGGAGCACTTAACTTGCCACAGGGCGGGTGGTCTTTCACATCTGCTGTTGTGCAGAGCTTTTGGGGGTTAGGTATCGCGGTGCTTCTGGGAGCGGTGTCCGCGCTATACCCGGCTTGGCGCAGTGCAAGGTTGGATCCGCAGGAAATTATTTCACACGGAGAATTGGACTAGGAGATGGATGACATGGAGATTTGCCGTTTGGAGCATGTGAGTAAAGTGTATTATAG
>PKWS01000300.1 GCA_003132105.1 Desulfosporosinus sp. | reverse complement strand
TGTCTACCTTCAAACTCAATAATCACTGTGAAGTTATCAAAACCTTTGATAAGTCCCTTAAGCTGAAACCCGTTAACCAAGTAAATGGTCACCGGAAGGTTTTCCTTGCGTACCTGATTTAAAAAAGTATCTTGTAAATTGATGGGCGATTTATTCATATATTTACCTCCATCACCTTATATTTCTACTCACTTATTCTACACGAATTTGACAAGCTCTGCAAGTCTTGACAAGTTCCTTAAGTAATACCTGCGTTTCAGTCTCAATATCATACCAACTAATGCGTGGATCACGGCGAAACCAAGTCAGTTGGCGTTTTGCAAAATGACGTGTATCTCTTTGCAGCAAACGAAGCATTTCAGGTTGTGTTATAAGTCCCTTTATGTACCAAAGCGAATGACGATAGCCTATGCTTTGTAAGGGCTTTAACGTTGGCGCATAACCGATGTTTATTAGAGCAAGCGTTTCTTCGATTAACCCTTGAGAAAGCATGATAACACATCGTTGATTAATTCGTTCGTAGATTACTTCGCGTGAAGCAGTTAGTCCAATATAGAGAATCGAGGGATCAAGTGTCTTGTATTCATCATCTCGAAATTGACGTTGACTCGATCGGGTGCTACCGGTTAATTCGAAGACTTCAAGTGCTCGAATGACACGAAAAACATCGTTGGGGTGCAATTGCTGTGCTGTTTCATGGTCCCGGTCCTTCAACTCCTTATGCAGTGCTAAGTTCCCTTGTAATTGGACGAATTCCTTCCATTTGGAACGGATTTTTTCAGATCCTTGTTGAGAGAAGTCATAGGGATCGAGTAAAGAACGAATATAGAGCCCGGTCCCCCCCACCACAATTGGAACATGTCCACGGCCCCTAATTTCATCAATTAAGGAAATAGCTTTCACCTTAAACTGGGCTGCAGAAAAAGGCTCTGAGGGGTATATATAGTCAATAAGGTGGTGTGGGACTAGTTGGAGTTCTTCCGCAGAAGGTTTTGCTGAACCAATATTAAGTTCTTTATAAACCTGAACGGAGTCTCCAGAAATTATCTCACCTCCTATTTCTTGTGCCAAGGCTATTCCTAGAGACGACTTACCGACACCGGTCGGGCCAACGATAATGATTAGTGGATACACCAAAACAACCCCCATTAAACTAAAATCACGCCATAATCGACGGGACTGTACCGCCCTCCCTGTAATACGTCAAACCCTAGACGTCGGAATTCCGAACTGTCTTTGCGTTCCTTGAGCACAACCCGGTTCCGTGCAACCCGACATGCTTCTAAGACAGCCTTGTGACCCAGTGGATTATGGTCTGACCACCGGTGTAGCGGCACAACTGAGTCAGACAGTTTGCAGGTGTTGCGAAACATGGGATCAAAAGAGACCACATCAACTGAGCGGGAGGGGATATTCTTTAAGTACTCAAGATGTTCTCCCCAGCGAACTTCAATTCGCTGAGAAGCTCGTGCTAAAGCGGCCCAAGTATCTTGTTTATCTTTATTATTAGCCTTTCGAACGATCTCCCCAAAATGATCTAAGCCATCATGAACGAAAGCGGCTAAAATTGGAGATTGTTCAATCCCAAGCACGCTTCCCTTTTCACCAACAGCCCATGCCGCGATCAATGCATCGGTCCCAAGACCCAGTGTAGCATCAATTAAAGAGTCGCCCGCTTTGAGTTGAGTCGCTTCCAGATAACGATCAGATTCACCACGCAAGAGATTTATTAGTCGAATGACGGCCATACTTGGATGAAAGGATAGTTGTTTTGCTCCACTTGTCAAAAAAACGCCCCTACGCGTTATTGTAAGTTCTGGTAACTCTCCTTCCCCACCCCGTGTCCAGTTGCATCCCGGTTGTTCGTGAAACCAAGCGAATCTTTCTAGGAGTTCAGAATCGGAATGCGTTAGTTTGATGAGGATAGGTTTTTCCATAAACATAGAGCCCTCCTCACTGACAGTATGCCCGTGTCATGGTGCACACAAACTTGTAATAGTTTATCCGATGGCTAACCGCCACTAACACTCCCACTTCTTAAGTGGGAGATAAGTGCGCTAAGCCCCTGGATAAGTTCNNTGGAGTTGAAACTCCACCTGAAGTAAGTTTCCTTTAAGTACGGTAAAAACGTTTTTCCAATTCAGGGCGAGTCATCTTAACCATAGTTGGGCGTCCATGGGGACACGTATACGGATTATGAGTTCGGCCAAGGAGCGCAATGAGTTGTTCCATTTCAAGCAAGGAAAGTGAGTCTTGTGCTTTAATGGATTCTTTGCAAGCCAAAAGATAAATCCATTCTTCTAATAATTTATCAATAGTAGGTGTAGAATTTTTCTGTAAGACCTCTTCGATAAACTGACGTAGTAACCTGTCTGCTTGGATCGTTCCTGTTTGAACGGGTACACCACGCAATAAATAAGTTCTTGCGCCAAATTGCTCCAGAATAAATCCCATTTCCGTAAGATTCCATAAATTTTCTAAAACCACCTGTTCTTCCTGTAGGGTAAACTCCATAGGAAGTGGAACTAGAAGAGCCTGACTAGAATGTTCGACTTGTTTGAACTCCGCAAACAGCCGTTCATAGTTAATCCGTTCATGAGCAGCATGTTGGTCAATCATCAGGAGGACTTTACCGTCAGTAGCTAGGATATAGGTTTTAAATAGCTGTGCTAAAGGCCAAATATGAGCAAGAGTGTCTTCAGTTATTGTTGCACACTCGCTAGGGTTTTGAGTCAAGGGATCCACTGGGGCACTTGAATTAGCTAAGGCTTTTTGACGAGGCCCGTTATCTACTGGACTCTCAATAATTGTAGACTGATCTTGTGCCGGCAGGAAGAATTTTGGCTGGTCAAATGTTTCGGGGCTGAGAGGCTGTTTCTCTGGGTTACTCGCTGAAAGTGGTGCTACTGTCTCTCGAAATTGCCCTCCAACCTTGGAATTCCCTAGGACAACTGATACTACAGAGCGTGGAGAATTCTTGAGTGAGAATGCAGTCTTAGTTTCGTGTGTTGATGGGAGTTGTTTTTGAAATGAGGGTAAAGGTTTACTATTGATTTGGGTTTGATAAACCGCCTGACTGATAAAAGGGGATAAGGATTGCTCACTCTTGAAGCGCACATCCATTTTTGTGGGGTGGACATTAACATCATACTCTGAGGGCGGNNAGAACGGCGAGCGAACAATTCGACCGTTAATCATAAATGTTTGGGTTTGCTTAGAAGATCGAACCAATTCTGGTGGGCTGATAAAGCCCTCTAATTGCCAATCTCCCTGTTGCACGTTGATCGGTATAAGCTGTCGAGCGATCGTATAACCAAGGATTGCTCCAATCGTTTCCCGTAAATCTCCGCGCCCGGACGTTTGCAAAACGACTTGTTGAGGATGAGTTAAAGAAAAAGAGATATCTGGGTGCGCAAGGGCGATTCGCCCAACTATATCGCTTATGAGACCAAATTCTGTAGGAATGGATTTTAGAAATTTTAATCTAGCGGGTGTATTAAAAAAAAGATTTCGGACAGTCACGGACGTTCCGACAGGGCACCCCACTTCTGAAAATTCCCCTTGCTCTCCACCAATAAGCTTAAGGCATAATCCAGCAACTTCATCTGCAGGACGTGAGGAAATTTCCATGTGAGAAACTGAAGCAATACTTGGTAAAGCCTCCCCTCTAAAACCGAGGGTCTGTAAATGATCAAGGTCATCGATCCGGCTGATTTTACTGGTTGCATGACGAATAACGGCCAAAGGTAAATCCGAAATGGCGATTCCGCAGCCATCATCTCGCACTCGAATGAGCGGTACGCCGTTTCCTTCAATGGTTATGTCAATGTGTTTTGCCCCAGCGTCGAGGGCGTTTTCAACCAGCTCCTTGACTACAGAAGCAGGGCGCTCAACGACTTCCCCTGCGGCAATTTGGTTGGCTGAGTGCGAATCAAGGATATGAATCACCGGTGTCAAAATTCCCTCAATCCTTCTTTCTTATTCCAAAAGGTTAGTTGATCTTGAAGTTGGTTTTGCAATAAACTGCTTGTGGCATCCTCACTATGATGTTGAAGATGGTCCCAAAGGTCATAGCCCGCTTGCTCACAATCTGGGCAGGCTTGAAACGGAATTCTCACTAGCATAGACTTATGGGGAGACGGGGAACGCGAGCTTTCGATATACACGGTTCCTGCGCAATGGTTACACTCTCGAATATAATCATGTCGGGTTTCTTGGAACCCTTCCGTGTCATAATAGACGGAACGAGGACTATAAATCCAATTCCCTTTGGGAAAGAAAGCTTTATTTTGGATTGTGAAGTTGGGTTGAATGGTTTGGTGCTGTTTCTTAAGTTCCGCTAGATACGGCTTTAGGGTTGAAAGAGTTAATACAGAACGATTTAGTTTCTGAGGTTCTCGGACATGATGGTAATCTTCTCCGGCAAGCGCAAGCAAAATTGCTAGGTTAACATAAGGCAGTGCCCCTTCTATGGAATATCCGCCTTCCAAGACCGCTAAATCTGGTTTTAGGAGTTCGGTAATTCGTCCGTACCCATTGGCAGTTATATTCAT
>PKWS01000017.1:20907-21404 GCA_003132105.1 Desulfosporosinus sp. | reverse complement strand
CTCCGATTATCGTCTGTCCCTGTCTCCCGTAGGAAACCGATATCATGGGACGGTGACCCCCTCTTCGTTAAGAAGGCGCATTACCGTGGAAAGAGGGATGGAGTCAAGGCAGCGCCTCCAGAAATCGGCGAAATCGGCGTGCCGGCCGAGCCATGGCAAATGGGCTCGCAGGTGGAAGCAATAGAGGGGCGAGGAGTCCAGGAAGTTCCGCCACCACCGTTGTATAGTCTGCCTGCAGGGCAGGATTCCGTTTGTCGCAACGGTTGTGTTGAGGGAACTGCCGGTAAGAAGGAGTAGAAAGACGACTTGCCGAACCTGCCAAAGATACCAACTGCGAGGAGGGATGCACTCCGGCAACATGGAGCATGTCGACCGACAAGCGGGGCTGGGGCAAAAGAAACGAGGAATGGGGACCGGGTTCAGGGCTCCGGTGGAATCGACCTTGCGAGTATAACAACCGTGGCACCAGAGGATGGCATGGCCGCAGTGGGGACACC
>PKWS01000017.1:0-20889 GCA_003132105.1 Desulfosporosinus sp. | reverse complement strand
AGAGAGAAGGACGTAACAGCAGAGACATTAAAGCCAACCACCTTGCAACAGTGCTCCCTTGGCAAAAATTGAGTTTTACGGTTATTAATTGTCAACCCATGGAATTTGATTGCGCCGATCAACGAGGGTATCGAGGCCTGCAGGGTGTTGTAACGGCCTGAAAACGTCATGTCGTCAACCCAGCGGGTTCTGCTGAGACCTTGTTTTTTGCAGTAAGCCAGGTGCTGTATATCAAGATCAAAAGCGACCCAGTTTGCTATAGCGGTGCTTGTAGGAAATCCCTGGGGCAGGCATCCATCGAATGTAACCAAGTCGGTCAGGACGCAGCAAACCTCCGGCGAGCAACCAGCCCTTTTAAACAGGCTGAACACTTGCCCACTGCGTATATTCGGGAAGAAATTCCGCAGGTCTATCGAGAAGATAGCTTCCTTGCCACAGTGGGACTTAGCCACATCCTCAACTTGTTTTCCTGATACCCCCCCGAACACTCCAGGAGCGAAGTCACCTGCTAACAATGATTTATTGATTTTTCTGAGGATAGATTTGTATCTCGGAAGGGGGTTATATAGCTTGCGGATCTTTGTAGAATTGGGCTTCGCTTTTTCAAAGCTGCTTACTTGATTAACCTTATTTTCGATAATGTGCTTTAGTTCTCCGTGTGGAGTACTAATTCTCAATGACAAATGATCCAGATTTTTTATGTTCAGGGCTAATGGGAAATCATTTTTCACTGGTCGCCCGCAGTGTTTTTTTCTCAAGAGTGACAACTAGTTCTCTAAACTCTTTCATCAATGTTGCCACCTCGGGAGAAACTTCTTGTTGTTGCTCTTCCTCAACGAGAGAGAAGAATTGAGACAACGTAAGATGGAAAAATGTGGCAAAAATGCAGAGAAAATTTATGGACTGTTCTCTGTCGCCGCGCTCGTACATTGAAAGCAACGGAGGGGAAATCCCCAACTCTGCTGCCAGATCTTTTTGCTTCAATCCCGCAGCCATACGAATCATTTTGATTCGTTTTCCAATTTGTTGCTTCACTACATCTATTTGCATTCAAGTACCCAAAGGTCTGGTGACAACAGGAAATAAAGAGATCCTTAATACACATCAACATTTCAAAAATGAATTTCAAAAGTTGAGTTACCTCCAACAGTTTTTTGCGATCAATGCCATTCTTATTAGCCTTAATGTCGATGATCGCTTCATCCAGGATATGTTCCACATCCTGAATCTTGTCGGAGTAGCGACTTGTTTCTGGCAACTTACCTCGCATTTGCCTAAGCAAAGCTTGTGCTTTTACCAGTTCTGCCAACGTATTTTGTGTTTTCATAAATTCACCCCCTTTTTTTGACAAATGTGCTGCAATAAATTTAGTATTTTTATGTGATGTTGTGGAGTTAGGTTACATTCCAGGTTTGTTCTATGGCGTAGACATGGGGGAGTGAATTAGGCAACGACTGCGGAAACTCGCATAATGTTGCCTGGTTGCACCCCCGTTCTCTTTGAATTGCGCTAAATATTTAAGGATACCATGACTCTTTTTAACCTGACAGCCAGCTAGGTGGCTATCGTCCTTCCGGAGACAGTTTGCGGGTACAGCGTGGCAGAGCGACCTAATGCGTGCGACAACGGCAACCGCATACTGCGAACACATGCGGAGCGTGACAGGGAGACCGGAGGCCCCGATCACACGGGCATGCGCGGTTGGATTACCGCCCAAGGCTGGCGGCGAGCGTTTATAGCTCGTACTGGGGGCATAATTTGCCCAAGGGGGTGCGGTTCGTTGGCAGATTTTCAAAGAGCGTCCATAAACAACGTAGGCAAATGATAATCATTGTCCTCATTAAAGTCAAGGCGAAAAAATAACATATTGTAAATTATATTTACGCATGCGGTAGTTTTCTCTGTGATAGGCTATAAAACCTCCCCCTGGACGTCACCCATCTGCAGCGGGTCGGGCTCTTGTAAACTGAGTAAACCCTACGGGCTTGCATCCCTGACGCTTAACCCAAGGTCCGATGCTCGGAATCCACCGGAAAAAGCTCCTGGAAGAGAATCCTACGACCGAGGTGAACGCCATTACCTCTGTTCCAATCTCAATGGATGGGGTACCGCCTTGGCTCGCGGCTCCTCGAGGAGCGGAGCGGTCCAGGTGTCGGTGCCGCTGGCTCCATCTGAGTGCCAAGGGAAACGGTCCCAGTTGGTGATAGCGTGCGTGGCAGGAAAGAGGTTAGCCTCCACTGTTTGGCGAAGCTCTCACAAGGAAATGGTGAGGCTTGGCCGGAACCTGTCGGGGTCCTGCAGCCTCCTGATTTACCTGTGGCCGGAGCAGGCGTCTTGTGGTATAAAGCCGGTCGTTGCTATTTTCGGGTAAGGAGGACTTATGGGGTGGGAAGTAACCTTGAATTGTAAAGCCTGCAACAAAGAGCATAGCGTTTACTGGGCTGGCCAGGTGATGCCGGACATGAACAAAATGTTCACGGCCGAGTGCCCTGGGACTCACAAGAAACTTGCTTTTGCAGCCGGCATTGGGATCTGGATGTCGTCAGAGGCGAAGCCCGAAGGCTCCATCGAGGTCGCTGAATACCAGCCACATAAACAGTAAGAATGCGAGTTGGTTGGCGAGCCCCGGAGGGGAGGGGCACCATCAAGCCCGCCCACGAAACGGAAGAGAATGCCGGTCGGCACCCACGAGCGTATGCCATTCGGCACCATCGGAGCCAGGACCAGGAGAATCTGGCCGGCAGGGGAGGGGCTACCTAGCCGTTGAGGGGTACGAAACCGCACCGCGAGGGTGGGCCATCCGGCACCCTCGACGCCGGGGTCAGCAGCAGCAGGGAAGGGCAGGCGATTTCAATTTTGCGTCGGGGTGGAAGCCCGATAGGGCCGAGCCGTTGACCAGGTTAGGAGGCTTGAAGCCCCTTATTGATTGCTGCCAAGAACGCAACACCCAGAATAATAAAGAGAATTTGAAAATAAAAAGGAATCCAGAAAACCTCTAACAATCTTGTCGTTTCGTCTCGATCCAGTCTGTTCCTGTAAAGGTCGTAGATCGGAAAAACGAACAAAATTATTGCTATAACCCACTGTATGTATGCTGGCAGAAAAAAACTTAATAATATCAACGGAGTAACTATAATAGTTAATATCCAGAAACACAACTTGTCAACATCTAATCCGGTGAAGGAAGCTGCACTATACATTAGCCTCATGTAACATCCATACAGCACTGATCCTGCAATAATTGCGTCACCTTTGTTTGTAGGAATCGGTAAATGTAAAAATTTCATTATGTCGATCAGTGGCGACCTTATCCAGTGTCGATAGAACAACACCCCGTCTAAGATAAATCCCTTCCATTTAATTACTGTTTCCGCAAAGGATGCTATCGAACTGATCGCGAGATAGGCCGAAACACAAAGCCACAGACGATACCACCAGGGGGAATTCTTCCAGTTCGCCTTGAGGACCTCCTCAACATCAGCCTTCAGTCCCATATCTTCCCCCTTTCATGGCTGGCATGCCGGCCGTGAGTCTACCTCTCCAGCCCCTTTGCCTTCTTCAGGGCCTTTACCTGATCGACTTGCTTCGTGAATTCCTGCGATTTTGGGATGTGGTACACGTCCTGGCTCGTTATCCTAAAGAGGGTGGTCTCCAGGCCTTTCAGCCTCTGGCGTTAAATTGTCAGGTCCTTTACTGCTTTTTGATTGCGGCAGCCGCATCTCCCGGCGTTTCCGTCTGCGACAACGCAAGGTCTCTCTTTTTCAGTACCTCCATCCTCTTTGCCATGGCATCGGACAGCCGAGTATCGAGAACCCCGCTAACGTGCTTTATTTTCCGTTTTCTGAAGGGACCCCTAAAGGCTTGTGGTTGGTAGCCTTGACGAGTTGCATGGTTCACCTAGTCATTGATAAACTGCCACGCCGTAGGGTGTAGCTGTGGAGTAAATCCTTGATCAAGACAGCGCAGGGCCGACAGCGGGGTGACAACCCTGAGGTCAGTTGTTTCCGGGATTTCCTCCCTGGAGACATAGCCATGGTGGGACCACTTCAGAAATAACCCGTCCCAGACTAGAAAGAACCTACTGTGGCAAGCGACGAAGGCCCCATTGGGCAACTGAGCCGCCTGGCGGCGAACCATCACAGGCCTTGCTCCGGTTCTTTCCTCGTGCAACCAGAGGTCAATTGGCCCGATGTATTTGCGGGGACCAGAGTAGCGATCGGCGTTGGCCTGGTACCAGATCTGCTTGAACTCCTCGTGTCTCTCTCTGAGGCATTCATGGTCGTTACAGGGGCGGTGTCCGGCGGCGATGGCACTGGCCTCGTCCAGGAAGAAGAGCTCGGTATAGCATCCGGGGGTCATCAGCTCGCGGGGTTCCCGCTCGCCGCGCTCCAGTGTGCAGTAGATCCAAGCAAAACGATCCTTGACCATGGTCTTAGTCAGCTGCCACTTCGCGTTATGCAGCACACCGCGGTTGCCCATCAAAGTAGATTTTCTGGTCGAGACTGCCTCGATGGCACCTTCTGGATTCACCTTGTTCTGGAGTGGGCTTGGCCTCGGCCCCCGTCTCTCGTCTTCCTCGCTCACAGCACCCCCTCCTGTGCCAGCGGCAGCTGCTCCTCAGGAGGCACCGTCCGGAAAAGCTCCAACAGGGCCTCCCGACCGATGCTCTTCTGCAGCGCCGACTGGTGCCGCACCCGCTGCCAGACCTTCGCGCCAGGACCATTGTAGAGCAGCAAGAAGGAGCCGGAGGGGGAGACTTCCAGTGCGATCAGGTGCACCGGTTCGCGCCGGAGGGCGATGGAACCGGCGCCGGTGCAACGCACCTGGATCTCCACCTTTTTGTGACCGTCGCTCCATGTGCAGTTATGCTCCTCGCCGTCGGCGCCGAACTCGAGCCCGAAAGCGAGCTTGGCTGCTATCTGCCCGAATGCGCCCACCAAGTGTCCGTCCGGAGTGCACTTGTCGATCCGGAAGGCCGTCCCCACCTCCTTGGCGATGCGGTAGACCTCGGCAACCTTTCTTCTGAATTCAGCTGCGTGCATAACGCCTCCGTATTCGACTATTGTGCAAGCGGCTTTTCAATTGCCGACACTGAGCGGGAGTTTATAATACCTCCGGCCACTGGACAAGACAAAAGGATGAATTTTGTTTCATTGCGGTGTTCTGTCGTGCTATTACTCAGCAGGCGAGGGTCCAAACCACTAAGGTAAACAGAAGTGGAACGGGGAGTAATCGCCTAGCAGTGACAGGCAGGACGCCCGCTGATAGGACGCATCACATACGTCATATGGGTGGACCTAGGACAAGCTCCGCGAGCCATTGCGGCCAGACCTTGAGGATCTCGGGCCATTCAATACATCTATGTAAAGTGCAGTTATATAAAATATCAGAATCAGGCAATGGCAGAAAATCTATTTCGGGCATAAGACAGGAATACAATCAACTGCTTTTTTTGAGGAGGATACTGGAACATGGTCACCAACTTTTTCCGCATCAACCCGAGACTAGATAGATTTAAAATACAGCGACTTCCTTACTCTGAGGAAACATTCAAGGAATTAAGACAGAAATTTAATAAGCAATGTTCATTTTTTAGAAATGCTGGATACATCTACATATCTCCAAGTAAAGGATTTACATCCCAAATTGGTGAATACACTGATATTGTGGCAGAGGAGTCTCCTGCTATTATCAGTTCACTAATTAAACATCTCGTGTTTCGTACATTCCGGCAGGCCTTCCCTGAAAGAATACCTAGCAGTTTTTCACCACTTAGATTTTTTTCTACAAAACCCGAGCATGATGCCGTAGCAAAATTTCTCCCTGATGGCCTTAAAGGGCTGATTTCTTACCCAAGGTTGGTTGAAGTTCAGACAAGGCAGGTTGTGGAAAACGGAAAACCGCTGTTTGGGTTGCTAATCGGAAGCCGGCAACGTTGGCAATTCAATGTCAGCCTCCGTCGGCTTGTGGACGAAAAGTTTGATCTGGTGGGGAGGACTGTACTGGAGACAGAGGATATCCCTGGGATGATGGGAGTTTTGGCGCCTGATGAAACCTTGCTCGGCGAGGTGGTTGGAATCCGAGGAGATGACGTTGAAATTATGACGAATCAGGGGGTAATCACTCGGCACCTAGACTCGTTGCATTTACAACGCACAAGAGAGCAAATCGGAGCTTATTTAGCTTTTAAACTTGGGGACCGCAAAACAAACGCTATATTTGCCAGTTTGCGAGATGATTCTAAGGACAAGGGAAGACCACATTCGGCCTTCAACGAAGCTTTGAAATTTGCCAAATGGTTCTGCGATGCTAACCAAATGCCGAGAGTTTACGAAAATAATGACGGTTTCTCATTTACTGTCACGAGAAACAGCAAATTTAATTTAGATACAGGGCCTCTATATCGGACAAATCTTATATTTGACTACGGACCAGGCGCATCCGAGACAACACCCTTTTCAGGCCTCTCAAAGTATGGACCTTTCAATGGAGCGAGATTCGAAAGAAATGATTTGCGCATTCTTGTGCTTTTCAACCCTCACAGCAGAGGCTCTGTAACCCAGTTTTTAAAGCTTCTAATAGATGGAATCCCCCAGAGTACCTATTACCGATCAGGACTGAAACGACTCTTTAGACTGACATCCGTGACTCCCGTTCTAAAAGAAGTGATCGGAGGATCTGCAGGTGCGTACGAAGTGGCCATCGATGAGGCAGTACGAGATGCAGAAACGCCCGGCTTCGACATTGCTCTGATTGAAAGTCAAGAGGAGTGGAAAGCAGCTCCGTTCGGGGAAAACCCGTATTATCGTGCTAGAGCTCTGCTCATGAGCTACGGGATCCCGACACAGGGAGTGAAAGATGACCACTTGCGAAAACAGTCGGAATCTTTGCAATGGACGCTTGGCCCTATTGCCCTTCAAATGTACGCCAAAGTCGGCGGTACGCCCTGGCGACTCGCAAGCACTCAGAGTGTCGATAGAGAAATCATTGTTGGGATTGGACATTGCTTGGAAAGGCCAAACTTGTGGTCGGGTGCCGAGCAAAGTAAAATCGTGGGAATCACGACGTTTTTTCTCGGCGACGGGAGCTATTTGCTCGGTGAAAGACTAAGGAGTGTTCCATATGCCGATTATTTTGACGAACTTTTAAAGGCACTGAAGGCAGCTATAATTAATGCGGCCCTGGAATACGCTTGGAACGATCACGATACAGTGAGGATTGTTTTCCATATTTTCAAACCAATTAAGTATGTTGAGGCCGATGTAGTTGCAAAATTGGTAGAATCCTTCAAACAATATAAGATAATTTTCGCGTTTGTAATTATTTCCACCGAACACCCATGGATGATGTTCAGGAATGTAACTTTTGATAAAGATGGCAAGGCTAACGTAACATTATGCGAAAGAGGCGATAATATTATTTTAGACCCATGCCATTGTTTATTACAACTACGTGGAGATAAAGACCGACCTAATAAGAAACACCGGCCTCCATATCCTGTATCTATTAGTATACATGAGACATCTACATTCAAAGACATAAAATACATAGCTCAGCAGATTCAAGATTTTTCTTATCTTTCATGGCGAAGCTTCTATCCTACTGAAACGCCAGTGACAGTTTTCTATTCCAGTTTGATAGCATTAGAATCGAACAAACTAAATAAGATTCCAACGTGGAATGCGCGTTTTCTGGATCAACACTTTAGGCGGAAACAATGGTTTCTTTAGACGAGAGACAATCCCTTGCTGCTTTAGCGCAATTCAATCCACAGTTAAAGCAGTTTCAACATTTTCTTTTGGGAGAAAACCTAAAAAACGAGACCTGCGGAGGCGGGGTCCATGATGAGTTGCTAAAAGCAATATCAGCAACTGATCATGTACATTTCAAAGAGGTTGCTGAAAGAATAGGAAAAAGGAAAATATCTAACGAGAGTGATTGGTGCCATGATGATTATTTGATATTCCTTCTTCTAATAGGACACCAACTGTTTGGGCGCCCACTTGATTTTCTCGCTCGGGTGATTGACGTGAGAAGACAGAACCCAAACCCGATGCCTCAGAAGATAAATGAGGTATTTTCAGCTTTAGAGCGACAAGAGTTTGGCATTGACGGCGAATATTGCTTTCTGAAAATCCCTTTTTTACACCTCACTGGGAAATTGCACCTTGGCCCTTCAGAGGCCATACGGGCACTTAAGGCTCTTTCCGCACCAGATTTGACATATCAAATGTCTCCTTTTTTACACCTGTTGACCATTACCGCTCACGATCTCATCCTAACCATTCGCGAACCTCTTGAAACTGAGACAGTAACTCAAGTGATTGAAGGTTTGGAAGCCCACTGTAAAAACTTATCCCTCCGTCAATGGTGCCGAGTCCTTACGACGTTATCCGGGCGTATGCTTTTGACTATTGGTGGTGTCCTCATTGTGGTAATTCCTGTGTTTTTTGGGTTCGGAAAGGGTCTTTTTGACCAGTATCAAAAAACCAGCGAGAGTCGAAATCGTCCGGCGACTATTCCCATAGCAGGGATTCATGATGCCGGCAAAAATATGCCTCCAGAAGCTCTATTGCTTGCACAGGCGCTCCCGCAGCAGCAAGACGGAAAACGGAGTTTAGTAATTGCTGTTGAGAGTGAGCCATTTGGCTCCTCGACGCCGCCATTTGTTGTTGAGGCCTCGCATCCTGATAAATCAATAAAAAACGCCTTTGCCTTTACGCAAGCCGCTCTCAATGGACCGCGGCCGTTTACAGTGGTCCCTGTACAACGTGATGGTAGAAGATTTCGTGCCATTGTTCCGGAACAAGCTAAAGGACAGAGACTTTGTTTCGTACTCGAGTTCGAAGCAGGCCCTAATGACAATTTAGAAAACCTCGGTAAAGGAGTAATTTTGCGTCCTCTTCAGTGATGTGAAACACCGACGGGGATGGGCTGGGAAACTTCTGTGTCCTTCAGTGTCATGACTTGTGAAACTGTTTGACAAGGACACTTAGTCTCATAGTCGTCTCCGCGCCAGGGGGAGATACGAAATCAGTAATGTTTGCCTATGGGTGTTCGTACCCGGGAGCTAGTAAAATGTTCTGTACACCATAGAGCGCTGGTGAATTGCGGAGCCATAGGTGTACCTCGTCTCCTTCCAAAGTGTGATTCGTGGAACAATCAACATTCCATTTTCTAAGAACGTATCCAGCAAGAGCAGCCCTTACATTAACTTTTAAAACGCCGTCAATCATTCCATAATCGTACTCTATCGTTTCTGAATACTCGATCTTGGGATGAGGCACTATTTCCAATTCTACAATTCTGTTCCATTGTATGTCTTGATCACGAGTCTCATGCTCCAGTACTTCGCTTTGCGTTATTACTGGATCTGATATACGTGTCACAACGAAATCGGAGAACCTAGCTCTCCTGCGATCAAATGCCCTAACATGCCATCTCAGCCCATTATCTGCGAGTGCAAACGGAATTATATCTCGTGAGGTTGTGCCACTTGTAAGGGATCTATAACCTATTTCAACAACCATCTTCTGGTAAATAGCGCGAGATAGCACACTTAGTACTGCAAGGGATGGACTATTAAGCTGTGCTGGTGTCTCACAATATAGATATGGCTTATGATTTCCTATGAAGTCCTCACCAAGGCCTTGTGATAAGGCCGTGAGTACTTGGCTGGAGGAGAAGTTAAATAATGATTCAAAGGTATCTGCTCGGACATATTTTTTAGACTGACCATCGAAAGTTAAATTTTGGGGGGCAAGATTCTTATATTCAGTTAAATCTCTTGTAGCTGCAGCTTCTTTGATGCCGAACCGCTTTATCAGATCCAATCTACCTACACTCCCTAAGTAATTAACTCGAAAGTCAATATGCGACAAACGTACTTGCTGTGCTTGGCTCAATCCTAACAACTGTGAAGGTGTAAACATTTTGTCCTCTCCGGTTGCCTAATGCAATTTTAGTGGGCGTCAGTCTGGTGAGGCCAAATTCGTCTTTGATGATTCTGATAACTCGGTGCCGCTTTGCCCGAACGGAAAATTGGAGGTGAAGCAGTCTCTATGTCCCCCCCCCGGCCCTTGCTGACAGTGAAGGCCAGTGTACTGGTTTTTTTGCATCCTGTAAAGCCATACAAAAAACTCCTTGACATCATCAAATTGATTATGTAGTGTATGCCGCAAGATTAGGAAAAGTTGTCCACTGGTCGCTGAAACTGTGGCCAGGAGGGTGACCGGGCGAAAATCAATAACCAAGGTGCAATACGACATATTTTCTGAAAGGGACAAGGAGGTTGATAAAAATGGCAAAAAACACAGGAGAAGATTTCAGGCGGGGGGCGGTATGTGACCGCACCCAGGTGCACAACCCCAAGACGGACCAGTGGATTAAGCGTGACAGCGAAACTGGCCGTTTTATGGATGTGAAGCAGAACGGAGAGCCTTTCAAGGGCGTGACGAAGGAGACGAAGGAAGATTAAAGACGTGTCTGTAAATCCGGGGCAACATCGAGGAGCTTGTTCGTTCAATAGGTAAGGAGGATCATAGATGCGTCTGTCAGTACGGATTGGAATTTTTACCGCTTTTATGCTTGCGTACCTCACCTTGACGGGGTGCGCGACCAAACTCGTCGCTCCCTATAACGCTGAGTTACTTCAGAAGGCATCAGCGATGCAGGCCGAAGTAGCTGCCTGGGATCTAAACATGCGAAACGGCGTCGGCACAATCTCAGATGATCCTCGCCATCCGGATGTATCCGCCACTATCAGCAAATGGCATGGCGAGGCTGAGGCAATGCTGACCTTAGCGGTCAGCAATACTTCAGGGTTGTCAAATTGCGGCGAGGCGGTAAAACAGGTCTCGCAGGAGATAGAAAATCACCTCCCCCCAGAAATTTCTGCTTCTTTCCAGCAGGCGACTAACGACAGGACCAAATCTCCCGCGGTTCCGGGGTGTGAGGCCGCCTTGGTTGCGGAATTGAGTACGGGTATCAACGACATCGAAAAGGTGCTCAAGTACTGCAAAGTGACCTGGATCCAAGACGCTTTCTTTGCGAACTTGCAGCAGAATAGAGGGATCGCTGCAGATCCGACTGCCGCACCAGACACCACTACTCAGGAAAAGCTAATAAAGTCATGCGGCTCAGAATTCAGGGCCAACCCATCGCTGCCTCCTACCTCCGCCGGAGCACAACACGGTCGGGCTGTTTCCTCTCTCTTAACCACCTTGCAATCCATAGTTTACATTGAAAACCGTAAGAACGCGGCAAACGTCACGAGATAGATCATAACCGAAGCACACGGAGGTTACGTATGGCACTTTTGGACGAGCTTAAGACTGCAGTAACAAATGGCCTCTCTGCGGGCGCCAGTGCCGCACGTGGGCAGGGGACTGCGCTTAAAGCCGATTTTGAAAACCTCGTTACGCCGAATCTCAATGCAATCGCCGAAGAAATCTCGGTTATCGGCCAGGATGTTGTGGCCGGCAATATCGGAGCTGACCAGGCCAAGGACGATATTGGCACACAACTCGACCGAATCCAGTCGCTGATCCTGGCTTCATCGGAGTTGGCACTTCTCTCAGCGCAGATCATTATCGATGCGGTAAACAACGCTGTAAAAGGGGTTCTTAATGCCGCGACAACCGCAGCTTGCGGGGTAGCAGTACTTTAACCTGAACCGGCCCCGCTCTAGGAGGCCTGATCAACGTCTACGTGATGAGGGGGAGGGACGAGCCCCCCCTCTAGCCCCATGCTCGCCCCTAAGCCCGCGTCAGATTTAGACCTTTGGCATTTCATTAGGCATCCTGACCTCCCCACACCCTGCTGCTCGCGCACGGAAACCCTTTGAGGCTGCCGGAAAGCCCTGTCGGGAATTTTAATCAGGGGGGGGGTAAAGCCGAGTGAAATTTCTCACTCGAGACCAGAAACGCGGACAGAGCGTAGTTATCGCTACGGGAGGGCTGTTTCGATGCAAGTGAAACGAATCATCAAGGAAGTGGACCTGGTGGCGGACTCGGCACGCAGGGCTCAGTACCATTTGAGCCTCTGCGAGTTGGGGGACGGCAATGGCTACGTCATCACCAAGGAATCCGGCCCGGCCGGCCGGGGAAAGCTCGCCGAGTCCTGGTACCGGGATTCGCTGGAGCTGGCGGAGAAGAAGTACGAGGGGATCTACCGCTCGAAGACCTCGCGCAGGGCCGGGCGCAGTTACCGGATAGCCGAGAGCCCGGGCCAGGGGGCTCAGCTGTCGCTGCTCGGTTAGGGAAAGGTCGTAAGGCCGCTCTGTGAAGTGAGAAGAACCTATCCAGGGTGGGGGCCGAGTGGAGCGCTTTGGTCCACTCTGTGGGGGCATGGATCTTCGCGGGTGACCCTAGCTATGGCAAGATCAAACCGACCCGGTGGTGACTTACCTCGAATCTAAAGAAATAGAATAAAGTTGATATTCAAAATGGCCTTTGTAGGCCGACGTTTAATGTGGTATTGAGGGGACTATACATTGAGGCCCAAAATGCCCGAATTTAGGATATGTAGTTGCCTGCATATCCCCCTAGATACGGGAGCAAAAACGGCTGTTGAATAAAATCAAGTTCGGTTAATCAATAAAGGAGCAAATTAATGGAACCCAAGAAATCTGTTGAATCATTCTTTAAGATGGTACTGTCTGGCAAAATATCTGAAGCTTATGACCAATTGTTAATCGGATCTATGATACCAATTAATAAGCCACAAGCGGTTGATGTATTAAAGCAACAAACATTAGGTGGTCTACCTATGTATGGTAATATCTTTGGTGTAGAATTAATTGTGGAGGAAGAGTTCGGAGAATCTATTGTGAGATTGGTTTATGCTCTAAAGTCAGAGTTTATTCCAATTTTTTGGGAGTTCTATTTCTATAAACCCAAAACAGAGTGGTTTTTAACAAATATTCTTTTCGGTGAGGACGTCAAGATGCTTAATAGCATGAAATAGTATCTGAGCCCGAACCAGCCACTGAAGCCGGTTTGCTGACGATCTCGGCTTAGCGGCGGACCCGTTTACCGAATATCAACTATTACCAAATAGGGCTCCTCCGCAGAATTCGTGGGCAGGGAACGGACAAAATTCCCTGTTGAGCCAAGTTTTAACGGCTCTTCCGCAGAATTCGTGGGCTGGGAATGCACCTGGCTTGTCTAATGCTATACAAAGCGCAGTCATTAAAGGGAGTATGGCAGGATTCAGCGCGTTGCGACAAGGTGGCGGTGCAGTCTATGGTATGGCAATTAATGGCCCTCCTGCGGTTCAATGGACATTGGGGTTTGCTGCCACTACTTTTGCCGCTCCTTTAACAGTTGCCGCTGGAATGCAGGCGTTTCCATATGCTCTTACTAACCCTGGCGCTGTTTATGACTTCATAGGTTCTATGCCTGCCGCTACTCCCCCATCTGTTAGCGGATGGGGGTTATTTGGCAGCATTGTTGGAAGCTTCATTCCTGGTAACGAATGATGGGGGCTATTGAATGAAGGCTAATTTTTATGGATACCTAGGTGCAGGTTTAGGTTTAGTATTCATTGGCATCCAAATTTTGGAAAGTGGCAGTTATTATTTTAGGGGCATAAATTTGAATTTTTCTAGTTCAAAGTATATTTCAGGCTGTGCTTTTACTTTGTTCGGCATCTTTTTTATTGTAAATTCTTTTCTTGCCTACAAGAAAGATAACAAGGATGGTGAGAAGTAATTGTAAGGTTTAATAGCTGATCTTCAGCTTCTGAGGGGTTGATTCGGCTCCGTCCCCAAAAACGAGCATCCCGCTCCAAGTTTGGCATTATTGGTTTTTCCGCCAAGAAAACCCAATATGACAGACAAGGAGAACGGGATGCTGCTCAAGTCTATCCTAAATCAGGTCCAATTGCACCCCGGTTTTGTTTATGCCGCCACAAGGTTAGTGGAGCAGAAGAAGCAATCGGTCCTTGAAATTGAAATACGGCCTCGCAAAAATCGTCGGCCAGTCTGTTCCGACTGTGGCCTTCCTGGCCCCGGCTATGACACTTTGCCAGTGCGCCGATTCGAGTTTGTCCCCCTGTGGGGGATCGCAGTGTTCTTTCTCTACGCAATGCGACGGGTTGACTGTCCACACTGCGGCGTCAAAGTGGAACGAGTTCCATGGGCCGAAGGAAAGAACCACCTGACTACCACCTATGCCTGGTTTCTTGCCAGATGGGCCAAACGCCTGTCATGGAAAGAATGCGCTGTTGCCTTCAACACCACCTGGGACAACGTCTTCAGAGCCGTCAAGATGGCTGTCGCCTGGGGGCTTGCCCATCGCGATCTGGAGGGCGTGACTGCCATCGGCATCGACGAAATTTGTTGGAAGAAGGTCGGTTCCAAGTTCCTGACGTTGGTCTACCAGATAGACTCTGGATGCAAGAGGCTCCTCTGGATAGGGAAAGACCGCACCAAGGCGACCTTGGAGAGTTTCTTCGACGAGTTTGGGGCTGAACGGTCCTTGAAGCTGCGCTTCGTTTGCACCGATATGTGGAAGCCGTATCTTGAGGTGATAGCCCAAAAGGCGGCGAAGGCCCTCAACATCTTGGACCGGTTCCACATTATGAGCCACATGAACAAGGCAATCGACAAGGTTCGGGCTACTGAGGCCAGAACACTCAAAGCCAAAGGCCAGGAACCGATACTAAACGGTAGTCGATGGTGCTTGCTGAAACGGCCGGAGAACCGGACCGAGAAGCAGACCGTCAAGCTCAACGAGCTTCTGGCGATCAACCTGAAAACGGTTCGAGCCTACCTCCTCAAAGAGGACATCCAGCAATTCTGGAGCTACAAGAGCGCCGGATGGGCAGCCCGATTCCTCGATGCCTGGTGCAAGCGCACGATGCGCTCGCGGATTGATCCGATGAAGAAGATTGCCCGGATGTTGCGTGCTCACCGGGGCCTGATTCTCAACTGGTTCCGGGCCAAAGATGAGATCGCCCTGGGTGCCGTAGAGGGGCTTAACAACAAGGCAAAAGTGACTACCAGAAAAGCCTACGGTTTCAAAAGTTTCGACGTGGTGAAAGTAGCCTTATATCATACACTTGGAAAACTGCCTGAGCCAAAGGCTACCCACAGATTCTGCGGGTGAAGCCCAAATAGTTGATATTCAGCCTGGGCAGCCACCCGCTGCAGCTGCAGCGGCAGTTCAAATTTCAATACGTCTTCAATCTGGAGCGTAACAGACTTATTTTATTAACTTTTTGTGGCGCTGAGGCGGGGAAGGACAATATGACTCAGGATCAAAAAATCTTATGTGTTATAGGTGTAGGATTTTTGTTAATCATTTATGCCCCTCCTACTATAATTGCGTACAGAAATACCAAATTTCGGTTACCATTGCGAATTTTGTTCTCTTTTTCAGTTGTGCCGTTATTCATAGCCCTAATGGCTGTGAACTATTGGCTCGTTGTAAGATACGCCCCTGCATTGCTCGATTTTTGGCAATCCATCCCGGGAAGCAGACTGGGAACGAAGCCAGCTTCCATAATTGCAGTTTTAATTACATGTCCAGTTTCAGTTGTTGGATGCTATGTCTGGTTCCAGTTTCTAAAGTTCATAGATGTACATTTTCTAGGTAACCGAATGGTACCAGATTGAGAGGATCGGTTATTGCGCCCAGAATCTGTCCAGCCAGACCGCTAGTGCGATCAAGTTGCACATCGAAACGTTATTCCAATCTCAACTTTTGCTAAATAGTTTAGATTCGATATTGAGCTATTTCAGCAGGTTAGCTAAAAAAGACAAAAAGGGTGGGAGTTGAATCCCAATTTTTAACGTCTGAGATCTAAATAGTTAGGATTGGTGGAACAATTTATATTACCGGGTAAGTTTGTTGCCGAGGGGAGCTTTTGACATTACCGGGTAAGTGATTTGCAAGTCACGACACCTTCAGAGCAACCCCGCCGATAAAACAAAAACCCCGTGAGGCCATGGTAAACAAGGCTCTACGGGGTTTTTTGTCAATCTAAACTATTTAGCAAAAGTTGAGATTGGGAGGCGGGGCATAAGATCGGATTACAGACGGGGGATAGTTCCTGTCGAACCCACTCCTGGCCCGAACTGTACGAACTGGTAGTCTGAGCCCGCGGCTCCGGTGGAGGGAAACCCGACGTCCTCGCGCATCGCCAAAATAACATCTGCATAGGCCGACTTCAACACAACTTGCTCGATTGAACCAGGCGCGTTCGCGATCTGCACCTGGAAGCCGACAAATTGGTTCAGAGGCGTCAGAACTGAATCTGAGGCCCAGAGCCAAGCCGCGGCGTACGCAGAATGGAACGCATCCTTTGCCGTCTGCGAGTTGTCATGGCCTGAGATGAAGATGCGTAAGGATGCACACACGTCTTCATAAACGCGACGGCGTCTCTCGATGACTTGCCCCTCAGACGAGAGATTGGCCTTGAGCTGCTCCAACTCCCCGGCGTACTCAGCCCGCACACCTTCGACGAGCCGAGTTAGGTGCTGCAGATCTTCCTTGGAGGCGAGGTTCTTGCCCTTTTCCGACAAGTACGACGGCAGGTAGATCCGGAGGAACGCTCCGCCTCCGACCAGAACCACCACATTTGCTACCAAAAGAATGAAGCCGACTAGTTCCACCTATCCCCCCTGTAAATGGATTATTTTATTGCGTGCCTGTTAGATTTAGAGGCTCTGCAATCTCAACCTTTTGGTAAAAGTTTAGATTCAGTCAACCCATACTTTCCCATCTTTTTATAATATTTTTACATGCTTGAATTGCATTCTGTTGATATAGGTTTTCACACCTTTTGATTTCGACGTCCTTTTCTTGCAACGCCTTAGTTGCCCAGTGTTCCCTTTGCTGGCCAATTGGCAAATCATCGGTTTCGCTATCAATGGCGACAAAAGTCAGGAAATCCTCGTCGTACTCAGTAACTCCAACTTCAAATCTCAAGGTAGCGAGAATCCTTGCCCCAGCGATTATGCCCAATTTGCCGGTTATCATTTCAGTGGCAGTTGCTATCGCTTTCGCTCTTTGTGATTTTTCTGTGTCCGTCATAGTTATTGGCCGTGAATTATATCCTGAGATGGATTTGCAGAGTATATTAATCTCTTGAAAATGCAAGGGATTAACGACAATAATGGACGCAAATATCAGGTCATACGCTGCTGCTGGTTAAGCCGTGATTGTTGATACCTTTCACCAAGCTCTCATGATAGCCCCAGTCGGAAAACATATGTTTACCGTCAAAGGATAGCACACGCGGAGCTGCAATTTTTCCAGCTTGGGGTTCTAAGCCCAACCCCGCTAAATCTTCAAGACGTCAATATCACCTCCTCCAATAGAGGTTTGGAGCCTCATAAGGGTTCTTAATAATGGCCGTTTTTGAGATTCTCAGTTTTTTTCAGAATAATCCTGATTTACAGGGGTTCTCTGGTTCTTGAAAACCATTCTTGAAATGTCCCGAGGGATTTTAGGAGTGTAGGTGGGTTTTGAGAAGGTATTTTTGCGCCACCAATATCAGCGAAAAGACGCCTTGAAGATTTCGCGGGGTTGGGCTTAGAACCCCATTTTGTAAGGAGTTTCGTACAAGAGCAGGCCTTCCTCAATTTTATGTCATTTGTTTCCCATCGCCATGGCGTGAGGTGTTTGCGGAAATGCTCAGATAGACTCTATCCGCTCAAGCAACTTGATAGCCGAATCTAAATAAACCGCACGCTTTTTCTCATCCAGCGTTTTTACTCTCCCCATCAGAGTCCGGACCTCGTACCAAGATTCGATGTCGCCTATATCCGATGACGTATCAACAAGGTCCGCAAGAGACACCTCTAAGGCTAGTGCAATGTTGGAATAATTACATATAAATCCGTTGACCTTGCCATGCTCGATATCCGACAACGAAGTTGGGTGTAGCCCTGCCAGTTCCGAGAGCCGCTCCTGAGACAGTTTCCTCTCTTTCCTGAGGAATCTGATACGTTTTCCAATAAGTGTCAAAATGTTTGGACAGTCCATCCGTGGAGCATAGGATAAATTTCGGGAAAATATAATAGCGTGAACGCATTAATATATTGCAAATATAGGGTCAAGCCTATACAGTTGCGCCGCTCCTTGCGTTAGGCCAAGATTTTGACGTGCAAAATCGTCATTGCTTACCTCCCTTCTTTTGGGGAGGTCGGCGGAGACATACATGCTTCTTTTTTTTGGTTGTTGGGGTTGTAAGCCCAAACCCTTGGAATGTTCCTAAATTTGACATGTTATGGCAACTTTCAGTTTGGCCAATTTGGGTCAAACTAACCACAGGAGGATTTTACATGAAGAGACTGTTATTAGTTGGAATTGCTGTTGTTTTTCTCGCTGGTTGCGCAGGTGTTGGAAACAAGATTATCGCAGACGAAACTGAAGCAACCGTTGGCCAAAAGATCGTTGAGGGTAAAACATCTAAGGCCGATATCACGAATATGTATGGCCAACCTAAGAGAATTTCCCCGACTAGGACCGGCGAAAATTGGATCTACGTTTATAGCCATGCATCGGCAAAGGCCATTAACTACGTACCAGTTGTGAATTTATTTACTGGCGGCTCTGACGTTACTACAAAAACACTTGTCGTATCGTTTGATAAAAATGGTGTTGTGCTGAAAAGTACTTTACGGGAAACATCGGAGGAAGTTCGGCGCGGGATAGGCAGCTAGTTTTGAGAAGCTGGAGCATTTCCTGGGCGGATTTCGTCAGAATCCCGGCCCACCCTCCATATAGCAGAATATCCAGTTTGGAACAATGTCAATGATGAAAAAGCGATTATGCTCCAATGGGTACGCCCACAACAAATCTCCGACTAATTTACTGGACAACCTGCGGTTGAATCCATAAATGTACATCCGTTTTCTCCCGGAGGGACTATGCTGAAATTTTGTCATTTCATGTTCACTATTTTTTTATTAGCATCACTAACTGCCTGCGGTGGAGGGGGAAGTCCTACACCTTCATCGGCGTCAACCAGGACCAACCAATCCACGCCTGTAGCTGCCTTTACAACAACAGAACTGGCAGGAAAAACCATTTACAGTGCGGCGTCACCCGCCACTGATCCTTTTGGTTACATTGGGGCAATAACGTTTAATGTTGACGGTACTTTTAGTTACGCCATTAATATGACAAGTTCTAATACCTCTTCAGCATCTGCAATTCTTCCTGGCACTTACTCTATCGATAATAGTGGAATATTGACTCTGACCTATGCGATCAGTACTCTCAGAAACCCTGAGAACTGTTGGAAAACTACTGCTGTAGATGGCTATAGCTCATCAATGATTGCCGTAAGTGACAGTACAGTGGTTGGACGTTGGTTTTTCGACCAAAGTGCTGGAGCGTCACAAGCTCTTGCATATGCAACTGGATTGTCTATTCCTGCTACTAGTAGTATTGTGACTCTTATATCCATAAGTGTCATGCCAACTACCACAAGTATCTCCGTTGGTGCTAGCCAACAATTCACAGCTACAGGAACGTATTCTGATAGCTCAACAAAGGACTTGACGACTACATTGGCCTGGAGTTCGTCCAACACGTCGGCTGCGACTATTGCGATCAGTGGAGTGGCTACCGCGGTGGCGACGGGCGTAACGACCATCAATGCCACAGCTGGGTCAGTAAACGGGACAGCCACTCTTACCGTTACATTAGCGCAGCCGTTTGCTTATTCCTTTGTTGCCCAGTGGGGGGAAACAGGGGGTGGCCCTGGAGAGTTTAATCTTCCTCTTGATATAAAAGTTGATGCCGGCGGGAATGTTTATGTTACGGATATGCAGGCCCGTATCCAGAAATTCACTAACAGCGGTACCTATATTACCCAGTGGGGAACACTTGGAACCGGCAATGGACAGTTTGTTGGTGCGTGGGGCATAGCAATTGACAGCAGCGGGAATGTATACGTAGGAGAAACTGTCAATGACCGCATCCAGAAATTCAGTAATAGCGGAACGTATATCACTCAGTGGGGGGCATTAGGAATAGCCAATAGCCAATTCAAAACTCCTGAAGGAATAGCTGTTGATAATGGGGGGAACTTATATGTGGCTGACTGCGGGAATAGCCGCATCCAGAAATTCAGCAGCATTGGTACATACATAACTCAGTGGGGGACTGCTGGTACAGGGAATAGTGAGTTTACTTTGCCCAATGGTATAGCTATCGACAGCATTGGCAACGTGTATGTGGTAGACAATAAAAACAACCGAATTCAGAAATTTAGCAGTAGTGGTACATACATAACCCAGTGGGGAGTTTATGGAAATGGTAATGGGCAGTTTAATGCACCCAACGGAATAGCTATCGATATGAGTGATAACCTGTATGTGGCCGATACTCTCAATAACCGTATACAAAAATTTAGCAATAGCGGGACATACATCACCCAGTGGGGAACTGCTGGAAGCAGCAATGGACAGTTCACGTATCCTTCAAGTGTTGCAGTTGATACCAATGGGAACGTTTTTGTGACGGATTCTAATGACCGGGTTCAGAAGTTTGCTCCGGCAGGACATTAACTTGGGGTTCTGTGTGTCCGAATTCCGCGGAGCATAACCCAATAGCTCTTGCAGCCGTTCTCCGATTAGAACAAGCGGGCGAATTGCCAATCGGCAGTTGCCACCAAATAAAAGCGGAGATGTGCCGGGGATGCGGGGGCCTGCAACATGCATTAAAGGAGGATTTTCTATTTATGACGAGCAGCTAGTTTTTGCAAATTGATCAGGAGGGAGACTAGGACGCATTTACAGCCAACATTGGGTGACGCATCTCATGGAGTCACTGCTTTGGGTTTTCACGGTTGGTCCCCAACCCTCTGCCGGTTCTTTTCCTCCCCCAAATCTAAAGTTTATTCTATTTCTTTAGACATAATGTCTGCCAG
>PKWS01000400.1:2841-3029 GCA_003132105.1 Desulfosporosinus sp. | reverse complement strand
TCAACCTCTTTTGGCAAACATAGAGTTTATTCTTTATGTTCTCGTTGATTGTTTTCTAATTTAAAGAATAAGCAATCCGCGTGCCAAGATTAAATTGAATAGAGGGTATTTTCAAACTATTTTTTTAAACAGAGCTCTGTACCCCATGAACTCTCGTTTTTCAGCGCATTTATTTAAAAATAGGGATT
>PKWS01000400.1:0-2802 GCA_003132105.1 Desulfosporosinus sp. | reverse complement strand
TTTGCAGCTTGCTTCTTTCCTTCCATTGAATTTCCGTAACGCTTCAAAGCCAATTGGATCATCTGCTTTTCCATTTGTTCAATGGGCACGATTTCTATGATCATTTGCTCTTTCTCAATTGTGTCCTGGGAATCCACGAAATTAAGCATAAGTTTATGGTTGATAATTTCGTCTTCCACCGTGACCATGGCGCGTTCAATAACATTTTGAAGTTCCCGGATGTTACCTGGCCACTTATATTGCATCAACAACTCTTCCGCTCGTGCTGACAATCCCATCACGTGTTTACCGAACTTTCGGTTAAACTTGACAATGAGGGAATGCACATAAGCCGGAATGTCTTCTTTGTGTTTGCGTAGTGGCGGTAAGCGCAATTCAAGGACATTGAGCCGATAATAAAGATCCTCGCGAAAATTGCCTAGTTTGGCCATCTCAAGTAAATCACGGTTGGTAGCTGAAATCACACGGACATCCACTTTGATGGTTTGCGTCCCTCCAACCCGTTCAAACTCCATTTCCTGTAAAACGCGCAGAAGTTTGGCCTGCAAATAGGGGCTCATATCTCCGATTTCATCTAAGAAGATCGTTCCGCCGTTTGCCAACTCCATCTTGCCAAGTTTTGTTTTTAATGCTCCCGTGAAAGCGCCCTTTTCATGCCCGAAAAATTCACTTTCGAGTAACGTCTCTGGGATTGCTGCACAATTCACCTTGATAAAAGGCTTGTCCCAGCGCAAACTTGCACCATGGATGGCATGGGCAAACAGTTCTTTTCCAGTACCTGATTCTCCAGTAATGAGAATGGTTGAGTTACTCTTTGCCGCTTTACGGGCCAAATCCAGGGCACTTTCAAATTCAGGATGGCTCCCGATCAAGTCATCAAACGTATACTTACTTGTGGAGATTTGATTGATACGGCTTTGCAATTCATCAATGACTTGATTGGAAGCTTTCAACTGTTCCATTAACTTATAAATGTCCGTCAGTGGCTGAAAAACCACGACTGCACCTTCCATTTTTCCTTCAACGACAATAGGGGATGCATTAGAGATTACTTCCACACTCGTTCCTCCAACCAATGCTCGGTGAGCGAACACGGGTGCATGCGTTCGAAGAGACCGAGCAAGCGCACCGTTAGGAGAGGCGTGAAAAATATTGTGTCCAATCCGCTGAACTGCGGGAATTGATGTGACACGACTAAAAGACGGATTGACATATTTAATCTTTCCATCAATCCCCGCTACTTCGATGGCTTCCTGAACAGAGTTCAAGATCGCGTCAAGCTCTCCTTTTAAGCGTTTTATATCCGCCAGTTTTTCTTTCTCTTCTATGATGTACATCATAAGATTAGCACCTTGTGCTTCAATCACGGCGCTGGACTTTGCTTTGTTCTGTCTCACTTGTTGTTGTATATCAGGGATACCAGTGGCTTCAATAATTACATCGAAATTTGGAACCTTAAGAAATGATTCCAACGTTACGCAGGTCGGCACGCCATCGAGCCGTGCCATCTCCATCCCTGGTGTATTTTCCAAAAGATCACAGACCATACTGATCTCAATATGCTCAATTCCACGTAACGTATTATAGACTGTCGAGCCCCCTTGTCCCATGCCGACAATACCTACTCTTACCTTAAGAGCCATAATTTTACCCTCCTACCTGAATTCCCTGTAGATTGTAATTCATAATTACAATTATTAGAATATTCCCCTCCGTTCATCAAATCTCCCGCCTTTTCAATATTTCTTCTAAATTTTTTAATTCATTTTTTCTATAATCAAGAGGCGTCAGTTCTGTTTTTAAAGTACCCTGGCCTCTTACCTCTCTTGCTTTTTGATTGCTACGATAGTAAAGTAAAAGACAAAGCTTAGTATAATTGGGGGGTACAGAAAGATGAAGGAAATACTCGTGGAAGAAATTGTTTCAGCGGTTGAAAAGCTTTGTATAGACGCAAATTATGACCTGGGTTCGGACATCATTGCGGGGTTTCATCAGGCCTTAAAAGATGAGCGTTCACCGTTAGGACTAGAGGTGTTGAAACGTCTCCTGGAGAACGCCGAGATAGCACACCAGGAAAGAGTTCCAATGTGTCAGGACACCGGAATGGCGGTGCTTTTTGTAGAAATAGGCCAGGATTTGCACGTGGTCGGTGGGGGTCTCACCGAGGCTATTAATGAAGGGGTACGTCGGGGGTATGCTAAAGGATATTTGCGCAAATCCGTCGTAAAAGATCCGTTTGAGCGGGTCAACACGGGGGATAACACGCCCGCAGTGATCCACTATGATATTGTCCCCGGCGATTCACTACACTTGGTTGTGGCACCTAAAGGGTTCGGGAGCGAAAATATGGGGGGCTTGAAAATGTGCAAGCCTTCTGAGGGCTTAGAGGGTGCGATGCAATTTGTAGTTGACACTGTCGATCGAGCGGGTGGAAACCCTTGTCCCCCGATTATTGTCGGAGTGGGTGTGGGCGGAACGATGGAAAAAGCAACCTTCCTCGCCAAAAAGAGCTTACTGCGGGAAGTGGGAAAACATAATACGGAGGAGCGTCTGGCGAAAATTGAAGAAGAGTTATTAGATCGCGTTAATCGACTGGGCATTGGTCCCCAAGGATTTGGCGGTGTGACGACTGCACTCGCTGTTAACTTAGAAGTATATCCTACGCATATTGCCGGAATGCCAGTTGCAGTAAACATTGGCTGCCATGCGACTCGCCATAAAGAAATCACCTTGCAAGGGAGGGTAATCTTATGAGTGAAGCCATACGCATTGAAACTCCCCTAACTCAAGAAAAAGTCAAGG
>PKWS01000045.1:2404-8575 GCA_003132105.1 Desulfosporosinus sp. | reverse complement strand
TGGTCAGGATCACCTACGAAGAGAACCTTACCTTTACGTGGAATAGCTCGGAGCAGACTACTCGCAAGTTCGATGTCAGCCATCGACCATTCATCGGGAATGACAAGCTCCTCGCTCAATGGGTTGAGTTCGTCTTTTTTTGCTTTCAGAGGAGTGTCCTCCCCTTCATCCTTTGTCTTGACACCCCAGTTCAGTAGACGATGAACCGTTTTAGCTTTCATGCCCGATGTCTTCGCTAGGTGTTGACTAGCCCGACCTGTAGGTGCACAAAGGGCCTTAGAATCGGCTGGGAAGAGTTGCTGATAGATATGTGAAACGGCTTTGATAACTGCTGTTTTGCCTGTTCCTGGTCCTCCAGTTAAGATAAGAATATTACTTTCAAATAGCTTATAAATAGCCTCTTGCTGTTTGGTATTGAGTATAATTTTATTTTTGGTCTGATATTTAATGATTTCATGAGCGATCCTAGATTTAGACACAACGGGGCCTTTGTCCACTACCAGTTCGGCAATCCTTTTGGCGGCTGTGCGTTCGTGTTCATAGATGGGTTTTAGGTAGATTCTACCGCTGTCACTAACGATCTTTTCCGCTTTGTTAAGGTAATAGAGGGCACTCTCCACGTCTGATTCACTCAAAATGGCTTTAGATCGCTTGTTGAGCATTAAAAGACTATCTCTAATCAGTTCATCCTTCTCTGTATAGCAATGCCCATCATATTTTCGCATGATGTGTAGTACGGCTGCCTGACAGCGAAATGGAGAATCTTCGGCTATCCGCATGTTTAAAGCAATAGTATCTGCCTGGTCAAAGCCGACCATACTTAGATTGGCGAGTTCATAAGGATTTGCCTGCACGATAGGTACGGCGTTACCACCATAGACCTTATGCAGCTTAATCGCCATCTTGACCGTCACGCCATACTGTGACAGGTGTTTGATGATGTTTTGAACATTGAAGTTGTCCGATAGACTTTCGACAATCTTCGCGGCGTTTTTTTTTCTGATACCTTTGATCATATATAAGCAAGCTTCTTTTTGGTGTAAAATGGTTTCAATTGCACCATCCCCCAATGCTTCAACAATAAGCTTGGCGGTCTTTGGTCCACAACCTTTGATTAGGCTAGAAGAAAGCAGATCAATCGCTTGGTTTTTGGTCGATGGTATGGGCCTCTCCCACCCTGTTACCTGCACCTGCATTCCGTATTTCTTATCATTAATCCATTCGCCCTCAATAATGATCTCATCTTTTTCGTGGATACCACACATAGCCCCTTTAATCGTTATTTCGATGTCACCATTTCCAATTAATATGGCGATCATGAAATCTGTGTTCGCAGTAATGGGTCGTGGAAACAGGATTCTTCGGATGGTCCCTTTGAGACGTACTTTATCCTTAGCTTGAATTACGTCCTGCATACGATCACCGCCTTGAGCAATGCTTTTAATCCCTTCAAGGCACTTTGAACGCTCATTGGTTTTGCCTCGTCCCCTCCTTCCTTGCGGTGCTGGTTAACTAAGGATTTGTACAGCTTATAGGGGATGGTATACATAGTTTTGCAGCCCTTCACTACGGTCCGAACGGCGGTAACAGTTTTTTCCATGGCTACTGCTACTTGCTCTTTTCCTTCTTCCAGTTTTTCTTCGATGGCTTCTGTGACAGTCTCAATGAGGGTTAGAATATTCGATTCCTCATGGTTATTTTCAGTATGTTCGGTTAATTCTATATTTGTTGCGTTTGTCTCGACAAGCTGTATCTCTGGCTCAAGATCAACGTGGTAGAAGAAATCCTTCCATTCGTCATGCTGTATGTATCGGTTTAGAATTCTACGAACTAAGGGAATATGTTTGATTAGTTGCCAACAACTGGCTTCCATGCCTAATTCGGCAGAACAGTTACCCCCTTCTTTGGTGGCGAGGCGTTCCGTATTTTCAAGTGTCACGAAAATGTACCCAGGCAGTTTGGCTTTCCACTGCCGAGCTGACAGGCCCTTCTCACTCAAGGTTTGGGTAAATGTTTCTAAGGCATAGATCGCTATTATCCCAGGATTACCTATACGATTCATCATATTTTCAATCATTGCCTTAACTTGGAGCTCCCTACCTGTGGGAACTTGCACTGCATACGTGAAACCCATTAACACTACCTCCTTAACCGTTAAAGAAAGTTCTTACTACAGGGTTTGTTGCTGAATAGTTGCCATCACTTTTTTATAGGCTGTTTCATAGATCTTTTGGGGAACACCGATTTTGAGCGTTTCGGCAATCTCATCAAAGCTTTGATTTTTTCTAAACCGAGCTAGAAACACCGCTTTTTCAACGGTCGTTAGTCCAACCAGCCAACTTTCTTCGATAGGATGGCCCGTGTAATATTTGCCGTACCGCTTCAGTTGTGACAAGACGATTCGGTAGTTGGTTATGTAGGCCCGAAGCTCCCGCTGTCGGGTGTATATATCTAGGTTTGCGCATATCTCGTTGGTTTCGTCCGTTACATTCTCTAGCCGATTTAAGCTTTCGAGTTTCTTTTGCACCTGCTTAATTTTCGATTTGTAAATGGCTTCCAGTTCCACCTCGACTGGCTTACCCGCCATATAGCAACCCCACTTTCCGTACGATACGTTTTAATTCTTAACGTGAAACGCAATTAAAGGGTGTTTCCTGATTGTTATTAAGAGTTATCTTTAGCCCCACAGCCTCAAACGTGCTTTTGACAATATGGCGTGAAAGTAATTCTCTCTCGTTATTTGAAAGATTTTGAAGATTCTTTACCGTACCATCTGGTAAGGTTACAGTAGTTTCTGTGGCACATAGCGGAAATGGTCGTTTTGCCATTACNNGAAATGGTCGTTTTGCCATTACGTTCCCCTTCCCTTTTTCTTTTAAGGTACGCATTACGATCATGCGCAAGTGACCTGTTTAGCTTCTGCCTTCTCCAACTCGTCAGAAAAGTTCTTGAGAACGAGATTCGCAATTAAGTCAATTGCTTTCTGCGGATCAGGATGAGGCACTTTATAGACGGTTACGATTACTGTGTAGTCGTTTGGATGTCTTGCCACTTCTTCTACCTTCCTCTCTAGCAGAAATGGTCGTTTTGCCATTACGTTCCCTCCACGAATCAACTTGGTTTAAATGTCATTTCTTTTTTGTTCGCCTTTCTGAAATGAGAAACGAGCGTTTAAAAGCTTTTCAGAACAGGTAGACTAGCTTATATGATTTGATTTTTATCTCATTCAACTACACCTTTTGAGATCTCAGGTGTGAACTTTTGTTTAGTTCTCTTTCCGTGATCATAATCGTCAAAAAAAAAGCTCATCTATTGTACAGTCATAAAAGTTAGCTATCCTTTTCTGAACATCTCTTCGGGGATTCAGTCTATAACCTGCCTCGATCATTGCATATGAGCTTAGAGGCATTCCCAGTTTTTCAGCAACTTCCCCCTGTGTAAGTGCTAGGTTTTCTCGTAGTCTTTTCATTCTCCTGTTGGGTACGGGTTGCACTTGTATTGCCTCTTTTCTGATCACCATTCGTGACTTTTTTATATCTTTATTATAATCACGTTTAGTGATTAATGCAATAGAATTTTAAAATATAATTACTTATCGTGACTTTAATTTTCTATAGTCACATATTGTGATATCATCGCCTTAGGGGGGATATTATGCCAAGTTTTGGTGAAAGATTAGCGGAACTTAGAAAGGAAAAAGGATTGTCTCAGCAGGAATTGGCTAAACTGTTTGAACTTTCAAAAAGTGCTATAGCGATGTACGAGACAGATCGTAGAGAACCGAGCAATGAATCATTAAACGAATTGGCTATCTTTTTTAATGTGTCTACCGACTATTTTCTTGGTAGGACAGATCAGCGGACACCTATTGATCAATTGTCAACACACACCTCTTCACCCACTGAACCCTTTCTCAACGACCTGCTGAAAAAGGTGCCTGACCTCACCGATGAAGAAAAAGAGTCCCTTGAAGAGCACATGCAATTCGCCATAAAGATCATCGAGAAGGAACGGCTACGAAGAAGAGCCGCAGCGCAAAAAAAGGATGGCGATGTACTTTGAATATCGCAGTAAAAAAAGCCCTGGAGATTTTAACTCTCCATGGGCTTTTGGACTCCTTTATGGATTTAAAAAATTTATCTATAATTGTCGAAAACGAAAACATAATCTTCTATCCTTTCCCTTTTAAGGGCCGACTCAAAGAAAGGTACTTCGCAACAAGTGATGGTATTGTGCAAATTGCTGTTGACTCAAATATATCCTTAGCAGAACAAAAGCACATGATCGCCCATGCACTCGGCCATCATTTCCTTCATCAGGGTAACTACGCTCATATTAACGGCATTGTGCAGGACAAGCAGGAGCACCAAGCTGATGATTTTGCTGCCGTTTTACTTGTACCACCGTCCATTTTGATAAGCATCAGACCTTCCATTGCTTTAGGGTTAGCACAGGGATGTGGTATACCATTAGTCCTAGCGGAAAAACGAGTGAATATATATAAACAACATAGGCTTTGAACCAAAACCAGAAGGGAGAGAAATATTTTGGAGAAGAATTTTTACGAACAGATGATGAAGTTTAGACTAACTCTGTCTGATTTAGTGAGGTGTTGATATGTCTCAAAGAGCAGCAATGTATGTAAGGTATAGTTCCTCTAACCAACGCGAAGAATCAATTGATGCTCAAGTACGAGCCATTGAAGAGTATTGCAAGAGAAAAGGCTATATTGTGGTTAAGATATACGCCGATGAAGCCAGAAGCGCAACTACCGATGATCGAGCAAGTTTCCAGAAAATGATTTTAGAAAGTGCATTAGGCATCTTTGACATTCTTATCGTCCACAAGCTGGATCGTTTCGCTCGTAATCGTTACGATTCAGCCTTTTACAAACGAAGGTTGAAAATTAATAAGGTAGCTATTGAGAGCGTTTTAGAACAACTCGATAATTCCCCTGAGTCCATTATTCTTGAATCAGTTCTGGAAGGTATGGCTGAATACTATAGTAAAAACTTGGCCCGCGAAGTTCAAAAAGGTCTGCGCGAAAACGCTGAAAAAGCCATTCACAATGGCGGGCGACCTCCCTATGGATTTAAGATCAACACGGAAACTAAGATGTTAGAGATTGATCATGAAAAGGCCCGTGTGGTTCAAATATTTTTTGAGTCTATAAGAAACAATGTTTCGTTGGCTACCATTGCGGAAAATCTCAATAATCTTGGCTATAGGACATGGGAAGGACGCAAGTTTGGCAAGAATAGCTTTTTTGGCTGGGCCAAGAACAGAAAGTATATTGGGGATTATGTTTGGAACTCGGCAAGTTCTAAGGATGTAGACGGGCATAGAAATGGCAACACGAAAAAGCCTCTTACTGAGCAAATCATCAAAAAGGGGATACTTCCGCGTATTATCGACCAGGAACTTTTTCAGGAGGTTAATAGCAAAATGGCTGAACGGAAACACAAGCCAGGAACTATGAAGGCCAAAATCAATTATTTGCTCGTTAGCAAGGTGTTTTGTGGACAGTGTGGCTCCTTATACAACGGTAATTCTTACCGTAATTTAAAGAGTAAAAGCAGGACACTCTTGGCGTACTATAAGTGTCCCGGAAAGTGTGGTAATACCAGTGTCCGCAAAGACGATTTAGAGAATCTTGCTATCACGCATCTTGCTGATCAGTGTTTTAGCCCAGATGGTAAGCGTGATATTGCCGAAAGGGTTCAGAAACTATACAAGGATTATCGCGAAAATACATTGGAGGATGTCGAGCCTATTCAGCGCGAAATCAAAGAACTTAATTCTACAATAGAAAACTGGATGTTAGCGTTAGGAAAGGGAATTAGGGGACTGGAGGAAAGGATCGTCGAGGCGCAAAATAGGCAAGAGTTTCTAAAAAAGGAACTCGAACGGATTGAGATCATTCAACGTACCCATGAAATCAATTTGGAAACGGTAGTCTCACTCTTGGAAGAGAAAAAGCACTCACTTTTTTCTTCGAGCGACGAAGATAAAAAGCAAGTGCTTCAAGAGTATGTAGATCGCATAGTTATTAATCCATCTAAGGATATAAACAGTTTTGACGTTGAAATAACATACAGGGTTTTCAATGGCGGAGGCGAGGGGATTTGCACCCCTGTATCGAAGAGCTGCCACAAAAGCGTCTACGCGTGT
>PKWS01000045.1:2228-2358 GCA_003132105.1 Desulfosporosinus sp. | reverse complement strand
CACTTAAGCAGCTAGAGCGTATTCGTTGTTTGCAATTATAAAGGTCCACCGTTTAACGAGACCAGGTGGAATCTCGACGCGCAACTCTTGCCACTACTTCTCCGAGCGAGTCTAAAACGCCCCCATGTGA
>PKWS01000045.1:0-2195 GCA_003132105.1 Desulfosporosinus sp. | reverse complement strand
GCTTTATTACGATCTCTTAGAGCTCGTTCAATATCACGTTTGCCTTCTCGTTCAGCAAGGACCTGACGCTTATCGTAATTTTTCTTTCCTTGACCAACTGCCAATTCGACTTTCGCCATACCGTTTTTTAAATACATTTTAATCGGGAGAAGTGTCAGTCCTTGCAGTTGGATTTTCCCGACTAACTTATTTATTTCTGAACGGTGCAGTAATAATTTACGGGGCCGCAGTGGATCATGATTAAACCGATTACCCTGCTCATAAGGGCTTATATGCATCTGATGGACCCAAATTTCGCCATCTTTTATACGAGCATAACTGTCCTTCAAGTTGACCTTCCCGTTACGAATCGATTTGATTTCTGTTCCGGTAAGAATGATCCCAGCCTCAACCCTATCATCAATGAAATAATCGTGGAAAGCTTTACGATTTTCAGAGACAACTTTTACTCCTTCAGAGGGCATAATGATTCCTCCTCTCACCTAGCTAGTACTTCAGTATAGCATAAACTTCCTTTTTTAACCATATGAATGTTTTTACAGTTCCAACGCCTCAGAGATTTCTTGCATTGCTTCCAGTCCATATCCCAGGAACTCCTCCAACGAAAGTCCTAATTCACTGCAGGTGAGAATTTGGTCTCGGTCTGCTCCCCGAGCAAACGCCTTTTGATCAAACTTCTTCCTCAAAAACTGGACGTCGACCGCCGCAAGCTTCTTTTCCGGTCGGACTAGTGCTCCGGCTACAATGAGACCTGTCATAGGGTCGGTTGCATAAAGTGCCTTATCTAATAGGGAGAGACGAGGTAGACCGTGCCGCTGATTGTGAACTTTCACGGCATAGATAAGCTCTTCTGGAAAACCCATGCTTTCTAATATTTCTGCTCCCTTTAAAGAGTGGACCTCCGGCTGCTCTTTCGTATCTTCATAATCGATGTCATGCATGAGGCCCGCTAATCCCCATAAATCTGGGTCCTGATCAAAGTGCTTGGCCAACCGGATAAGTACTGCTTCTGTGGAAATCATATGTTTTAATAAGTTCTTGTTATCCACATACTTTGTCAATCCATGATAGGCTTCCTCTCGTGTCATCATATCCACGCAACTTCCTCTCCCATGATTTATAAATCGTCTCGACTAGACTCTAGACTCCTGAGCAATGAACTTCAAGAGAAATTCATGGACTTTTAAGGCAACCTCTTCTCGCTCCCGTCCAAGCGTTAGGATATGCCCGGAGTTTTCCCAATAGTCGACGATAGGATTAACGTGCTGGATTTTCTTATTAATGATTTGAACACTAACTGGATTTACCGTGAAATCCTTCCTGCTTTGCATCAGTAAGGCAGGGCATGTAATAGCAGAAAGCTTGCTACGCACCTGACGAATCCCCCTGTTAAGGGAAATTAAGCCATCCACTGGGATATGTTCATAGACAAAGCGCTCAAGTATTGGCGCCATCTCGGTCGCCGAAGTTGTTGATTTACGTGTTGGTGTTGGTTCTAGGAGATGTGCCTTTGGCTTTCCTACAAACGTCTTGAAAGGCTTAATAAGTCGTACATAACGTGTTCTCCGGTCAGTAAGAACCATCGGTGCATTCATCGTGACAATTCCGTCGATTAGGCCAAGAGTTGCCAGATGAAGTGCTAGCAATCCCCCCATAGAGAGGCCAATTCCTATGACGGTATCACAAGACTTCCTCAGCTTTCTTACGCCCACTTCAGCATCCCTAGCCCAGTCCTCCCAGCTCGTTTTGGCCATCTGTTCTGGAGTAGTGCCGTGGCCCGAAAGCAGTATCCCAAAGACCGTCCAACCAGCCTTAGCCAGACGTTCACCCATAAAGCGCATTTCCGAAGGAGATCCTGAAAATCCATGAATTAGTAAGCATCCAACACGTTTTCCTGGGAAATAAAAGGGCTCCACTAAGCGTCTTTGTGGTTTCACCTGACACTCTCCCCTCTTTCATGCCCCAAATCTTTTACTGATTAAGTAGCATCTACTCTAAAGGCCGATCAATAGCTTGAAAGGGACACCTCGCATGAAGTGCCCCTCCTTAGTTTGGCTTTATTAGCGGAAGAGTGGAGCAATGATCACGTTTTACGACTTAAGAATAGTTAGAGCCAAAGAACTCAGCAAAAATACAGCCGCCAAAACGGCAGTGAATTTCGCGAGCAATTCATCCATACCTTTCTTTTTTCCAAA
>PKWS01000244.1 GCA_003132105.1 Desulfosporosinus sp. | reverse complement strand
CTTCCTTCTCCTGACCTCCCGCATACTTGGTTACCCTTTTGGCGGTACAAGCGATCCAGCGGCACATATTAAAGTCCGCCTGTGCAACCGTCATTACAACAGCCACTTTGGATATTATGAAGACTCCGTTACCATAGGGGTCTCCCCCCTTAGGCAATCCCATGTTTTGCGTAGAAAGAACGTAAAAGCTCGACTTAGGTTCCCACTCATGACCTTGCTTGAACTCATTGTTCAATGGCTTATCGCCCTGGATTTCTTCGAACAAAAGGTGATTTCGAATATGCGATAAGTAGGGAGTATTTAGACGGTGTATCCCTAGATGTGCCTTTCCATCCCTGGTCATTCAGGTTTAAGCAGTGTAGCTTTTAACCATATCGAGCAGAACTTGCGCGGCCTGCTTCTACACCATCTTCGATTCATCCACGCTTTAACGCCATGCTGTTTTTCCCTCTTCCTTTCAGATTCAGGTTAGGCGTTGTTCTCAACGTATTTCCAAGGACATTGGTCCGGTGACCGGACAATTCTTTCTGCGCACGACATGGCGCACCCTCTCGGCGCACACGGCTCTCCATTAGCAATTGACATATTCTCATTTACTCATGAATTGACCTGTGACAATCCTCACACACTACTAGCGTTTTTCTACGCATCAATTGCATAACCTGCTCCCAGTGTGCGTTTCCGCTTAATCCTTTTAGACTTGATACATGGTGAACCTCATAACCTGTTTGACCTCTAGACCCGCAAAGTTCGCATAATCCAGACTGTAATCTTGCTCTTATGGTGCCATTACTCTTTGCGCTGTAGATGTGCCGTGTGATTGCATCGCCATTGTAAGATTTACAATCGCCCAACTTTACAATTCGCTTTATTTTTGTACCCTCTTTTATCGAATATTTAATTCCCCAACCACCGCCACGCTGGTTATATTTGTCAATGACCTTACTTATTGTCGAGTTGTATTTGCCCGCCAGTGTAGCTAAGCAACTGTACTCCATAAGGTATTGAAAGTAGTTTAGTTTACTAAAGTTGACGGCTAGGTGGTAATAATTGAGTATACCTCGTATTTCAGCGTTGTATCGTTCTACAATCTCGTAATCAGGCATATAGAGCCATCCTTTTCGGTGCATTGAACGGTATTTACCACTTTCAACTTGTCTTATTATGTCTTTATCAAACATAAATTCTTCTACTTTTTCCAGTGGTACTAACAGTTCTACCGTGCCATTAAGTGTACGACTTTTTATCCCTAATTTATTAGGCTTAAACTGTTGGCTTCGCCTCACAGATATGTCATATCCTAAGAATCTGACCTTGTTGCTGCTATGGGTTATTAGCGTTTTTTCCTCGCTAAGCTCCAGTTTTAGCTCTGTCTTTAGAAATTTACTCATTTCGTTCTTAATGGATTCACAGTCCTTTTTACTCCCCCGTATCCCTATCAACCAGTCATCCGCATATCTTACATATGCGATGTTCTTGTCTGTTTGTGATTTATAGGGTAACTTTCTTCCCTGTTTCCTAAGGTCACTAATTTCGGAAAGTAGTGTAGCTTTCTCAGCTTCCGTAGCAATCTTGAGTTTTTTGTTAAGATAATAAATCCTACTTTTCACCTTGAGGTATGAGGGATTAATAGCCTTTTCTGCTGGGGCATCAAATGTTTCTTTAATTTCCATAACCTTCTTATCGAGTTCATTGAGATAGATGTTTGCAAGGATTGGCGATATTATACCGCCCTGGCCAGCTCCGCTGTAGGTGTTGTTATACTGCCAGTCCTCCATGTATCCGGCTTTTAAGAATTGCCGTATGATGTTTAAAAATCGGCTATCTTTAATTCTTCTTCCCAATATTTCGATTAGCTTGTCATGGTCGATATTATCGAAACAGCCCCGAATATCGCCTTCAATAAACCACCTTGCGCCACCAAAATAGCAGCGTGTCAGTTTAAGTGCAGTATGGCAGCTCTTTTGTGGTCTAAACCCGTGTGAAAAGTCGTTAAAGGACGGCTCATAGATTGCTTCTAGAAATCTGCGAATGACCTCTTGCAACAGTTTGTCTCTGAACGAGGGGATTCCTAAAGGCCGCAGTTTACCATTCTTTTTCTTGATGTATTCTCTGCGTACTGGTTTTGGTGTATATGTGAGGTTTTGTAAGTCAGAAATCAGACTATCCACATATTTCTTGCCGAAACCATCAGCAGTGTCGTTATCAATGCCTTTGGTAGCTGCCCCCTTGTTGGAATATAGCTTTTGGTATGCACTATAGTAGATGTCTTCTCTCAAGAGGTAGCGGAAAAGGCGGGTTTGGATTCCATCTTTATGGTCACTTGAGTTTTTGAAAATACGCTCCAAAATATCAGATGTTGGTTTCATTGAGGCTTCTCCTCCCTTTCACCATTCGTATTTTGGAATTCACTAACTGCTCCCCTTTGCCATGTAGCAGGCTTTCCCTACCTCAGACTACTATGGGAACTCCGTTACCATGCAGGTTTTGTATCCTGTTTAGGTAATCCCCAGTTGACTTTGTTTATCGGAATGTGGATTGTCGGATTTGCTTTCGGTCTTTTAGTGCACGTTCTCGTGCCTGTTGTGTGATTGTGTTGATAACTCTACATGCGACGAAGGTACATATAGCTGATCACACTTGGGGTGCCAGGACATTTTCCCCAATCCCTACGCAATGGAAACTCAGACCTCACATTTGCCAAACCCAGGCTATTCCTCATATCCACTTGTCATTGCGACTGAGTCGTAAGCGTTGTCCTCGCTTAACTTGTCGCTTTCCTACTATGCTATTTTCCCGTATCAGGTTTCCCTTTGCGGTAAAGCAGGTTGACACGCCCGTTATCGTGGGCGGTAGCTCCGTTATGCTACTATAAACAAAGCCCTATTCTGGGCGAACCTCATCGGCATATATTCCACTGAAGGCCCACTCTGGATTGCGTTTTATATGGTCTGTGTAGTGTGACACCTGTGCCTCGTAGCTTGATAACTGCTCTTCATTATCTGTAGACACGCGGCAATAGGCGCATACTCTTGGTTTGGCTGTAACCTCAAGCCCTTTTAATTCTTGCATTGGTTTTGCCGGAATAACTGTAACATTTGCCATTTCAAAAACCTCCTATAAAATATCACGGCCTCGCTTCAAGGAATATCGTTCCTCAAAAGCAAGGCCGTTTTTTAAGTGGAAAACCAAACATGTGCGTTCCCTGACCACTATTTTCTCAATAATTGCGGCATACAAATCCTCGATGAATTCTGTGATGGTGCCTCCCTGTACCTCTATAATGGCTTCAAGTTCTATAGTTCTGGCTATGCGATTATCCTGCTTTGTAAGTTTCGCGATCCACTCCGCCCGTTCCGCTTGCAGTTTTGTC
>PKWS01000314.1 GCA_003132105.1 Desulfosporosinus sp. | reverse complement strand
GAAGTGTTGTTAATCCTCGATGGAGAAGGCCAAGTCAGTGCACTCGTGCGCAACAGCACTGGCAATGGAACCTTTGGTATTGTCCAAGGAAACTATAAGCGAAGTTCCCGTTTGAATCTAGAAGGGAATTTACAAATGCTTTTTCGAAGAGAAGATAATGTCAATGCTGGAGACCTTGTTCTGACGGCAGGGGCTGGAGGGGTTTACCCTGCAGATATACCGATTGGAAAAGTCGTGGAAATCCGGCTCGACCCTACAGGCTTGCTCAAAACTGCTTTTATTGAACCTTTGGTTAATTTTGATACAATAGAAGAGGCCTATATTGTTAAAATGGTGGGGGGAAAATAATGCGTTATGTTTTGATCGCAGTTATGTTTTCCCTGAGCCTGATTTTACCTGGTACAGTCTTTCACTTTTGGTCGTGGTCGGGGATTAAGCCTGATTTTCTTATGTTACTCACGATCTATATTGCCATGCATCACCGTCTCCCTGCAAGTGTGTTTTGGGGACTGGGCGCGGGTTTATTAGAGGACTTATATTTGGGGCGCTACATTGGCATGTATACGCTCACCCTTGCGGTGGTTGCTTTTTTGAGCTACTGGCTCGCCGAGCGCTGGTATCGAGAAAATTACCTTTTAACGACGTTCATGGTTTTCTTGGTGACCGCAGTGGGGCAAATTCTGGTCGCTTTTCTGAGTCTAGGGGCAGGGCTTCAATGGGCTCTGGGGGATATCGCACGCGTGGTGATTGGGGTATCCTTCTACAATGCAATCATGGTTCCGATAACCTATCCTTTCATTCACCAGTCATTCCTGCGCGGATGGCTGCGCTATCGACCTCGATACGAGCGCTAAGCGCTCGTATCGAGGCACGATGCACGAGGCACAATGCACGAATCGAAGGCGAACAAAGTTCGCAGAACGATTAAAGTCTCAAAGTTTAATCCGTTCTTCGATTCACAGAATCGAAATCACAATTCGAACCTCGTGCATCGTGCCTCGGACATCGTAAAAAACGTATCGAAGAGGAGGTTTTTGACTTGGATGACAGAGAACGAAAGCCATATGTTTATCGTCTTATGGGTTTAGGCATCGTTGTGGTACTCGTTTTTTCCATTCTGGGCTATAACCTCTGGCACTTACAGATTGTACGAGGAGCAGAATTTGCCGCTAAGGCCCAGGGGAACGTCATGAAGATTGTGAAGGTACCTTCCACACGGGGAGATATTGTCGATCGCAATGGTAAGCTTCTAGTGACAAGTGTTCCACAATTCGTTCTTAACTTAGATTGGATGGATTTGCAACAATCCAACAGTAAAAATTGGAAAGATGTGGTCGGGCGATTAGCGGGTTACATTCAACACTACTGGCCTAATCCCAAGCAATCAGTTGCTTCGATCACTGTAGACATCTTGGCCAATATTCAGAATCATCAGTGGGAACAATTTCGTCCAGTCACGATCCTTAATAATGTTCCTCCAGCTCTCCAAGCCAGTATAGCCGAGCATCAGGAGGAACTCCCGGGCGTGAGTGTGGAAGCGATACCGGTCCGCTATTATCCTCAAAAAACGCTGGCCGGTCAGCTCCTTGGGTATGTTCGTGAGATATCGGATAAGGAAATTGACCCGTTTAATAAGAATGCCGATGCCAAAAAAGCGAGTTTTAACTACGCGCTAGGAGATTTGGTCGGCAAGATTGGAGTTGAGAACTCTTATGACTTCTGGTTGCGAGGCATCGAGGGCGATCAACAAGTTGAAGTAGACAATAGCGCCCAGCCTGTTTCTAAAAAAATGATTAATGCCTCAAAACCGGGCAAGACAGTCCAACTGACGATTGACGCTGACTTGCAAAAGGCTGTGGAAGATAGTCTTGATGAGCGTATAGCAGTTATAAAAAAGACTAACCCCAATGCTGGTGCCGGAGCGGCCGTAGTGATAGACGTCAATACAGGCAAGATTCTGGCCATGGCTTCTCGGCCTTCCATGGATCCCAACGAATTGACCGGAAATTTTTCTCAGGCTGTGTCGGATAAGTATTTCACTAATAACACAGCGCCAGCAGCAGCTTTTGATCGAGCATTGTCCGCTCCGTATCCTCCGGGATCGGTTTTTAAAATGGTGACAGCGATGGCGGCCTTACAATTCAAGCTGACTACACCGAATGAACAGATTTATGATGACATTACCTCCTTGGGAAACAAAGCCTCTCAGGATGCAGGTTTTATAGAATACGGAGGAAATAGATTTGGCGATGTCAATTTGAATAAAGCTCTCGCCAAATCTTCGGACATTTATTTTGAAATTATGGGACGTCGCGTTTTTGAGGCCCAGCCGGAAGCCATCAGACAGATCGCCAATGAATTCGGTTTAGGTGTCCAAAGTGGCATTGATTTGCCCACCGAAGAAAAAGGAATCGCGCCTTCTACGGAATGGAGAAAAACTTACCTTCTTCCTAGAGCTCAGAAAACACGCGATAAGGATTTGGCTGCGATTGAGAGCGATTACGCCCCCAAACTGGCCAATGCTCCAGATGCTAAGGCGAAGCAAACACTGCAAACAGCGAAAGTCACAGCAATTAATAAGGTTCAGGCTTCGTACCAATATTACGTCTATAACTATGTTGACTGGCATGTCTCTACCAGTTACAATAATGCCATCGGGCAAGGAGATAACTCCTATACCCCTTTGCAATTAGCCAATTACACAGCAACCATAGTGAATGGTGGAAAGCACTTTCAACCGTATGTCGTCGATAAACTATTAGATCCCATTACAGGGAAAACGTTTCAACAAAACCAACCCAAAGTTTTAAACTCCGTATCGGTTTCACCGGATGTCTTGGATCAAGTTAAACAAGGGATGCGTGCCGTAGTGTCAGGTAATAATTACATTGGGACGGCTCAATATATCTTCGCAGATCTACCGGATTTTTCCGGTGGGGCTAAGACCGGTACAGCTCAAAAAGGCAACGTCGGCACGGCCTTAGAAAATGTATACAATGGGATGTTTGTAGCGTTTGCTCCCTATGATCATCCTCAAATTGCNNCGTCGCTAAGGCGGCCTTTATGAAGTATTTTGGTTGGAAGAGCACGAATGGTGGCTAAAAAACAGGGAAATTCGTCCTTATTTTTGTTAATAGTTTTGAATAGTAAAAAGGTAATTGGGACAGGCTTGTAGAATTTATAAGAAGCATTGAATTAAAGACAAGCAATGGGGGATTGTGCAGGTTGACACGGACTGAACATGTGGCACTTAAGGGTACTCGCGAAGGATTGGTATTGTACCTTGATCCAGCTGCGGACTTTGGAGTTCTAATGAAGGAACTCGATAAGCTGTTGAAGAATTCTGTTCAATTCCTGCAAGGTGCGAGCGTTCGGTGCTATTCTGGAAAGAAGGAATATACTGACGACGAACACGCTAGGTTGGGGACAATCCTAAGAGAACAGCAGTTGGAACTCACGGGATGGTTGACCTCAGAAGAAGTGAACGCACCAGGTAAGGCTCAATTCTATGCGACAGAGGACAAAGAAACGCGTCTCGGGGAGGAAGGTATGGTGGAAGGAAGCTGTCTCTTTGTGGAGCGCACACTTCGTTCCGGGAAAAGCGTGCAATTTGATGGTCATGTTGTTGTTCTAGGTGACGTCAATCCCGGGGCGGAAATCATCGCAACCGGTAACATTGCCGTTTTGGGTTCCCTTCGGGGGGTTGCCCACGCTGGAGCAACGGGTGAGCGGAAAGCCTCAGTAAGCGCTTATCATTTGGCCCCTACCCAATTGCGTATTGCGGATTTGGTGACCAGGGCACCGGATGAGGAAGCCGGCGGACGGGGTCCGGAAATTGCCAGAATCAAAGATGACCAATTAATCGTAGAAGCAGCTGGTATGAACGGATGGCGCGGTAAGGCCCGTTAGGGAAGAATAAGTCTATGTGGAAAGGTAGGTCTAAATATGGGTGAGGTAATCGTAGTAACTTCTGGAAAAGGGGGTGTAGGCAAGACTACAACATCCGCAAACATCGGCACAGGGCTTGCTGCCGCAGGGCATAAAGTCGTCTTGGTCGATACGGATATAGGTTTGCGTAACCTCGATGTAGTGATGGGTCTGGAAAACCGCATCGTTTACGATTTAGTGGATGTGACCAGTGGGAATTGCCGCCTAAAACAAGCACTTATTAAAGATAAACGTTTTGCGAATCTTTTTTTGCTGCCAGCTGCACAAACTAAAGATAAAACAGCCGTTAATCCCGAGCAAATGAAAATTTTAGCCGCAGAGCTAAAAGAAGAATTTGATTATGCAATCATTGATTGTCCGGCTGGAATCGAACAGGGTTTCCGCAATGCGATTGCTGGTGCAGACCGGGCGATTGTCGTATGCACGCCAGAAGTCAGTGCCGTGCGAGACGCCGACCGCATCATTGGCCTTTTGGAAGCAGCGGAGCTGAGAAATCCGAAATTAATCATCAACCGGATTCGCCCTGAAATGGTTAAACGTGGAGATATGATGGATATCTCGGATATCCTGGATATTTTGGCCGTCGATCTTATCGGGGTTGTTCCGGAAGATGAGAGTATAGTCATCTCTACGAACCGTGGCGAACCTGCAGTTATGGATAATACATCAAAAGCGGGCGAGGCCTACCGGCGGATCACAAAGCGGATTGAAGGGGAAGAAATACCCCTGATGACACTAGATGTGCCCTATGGAATTATGGATAAACTGAAGAGACTCGTTGGCTTACGCTGACTGTTCGGTACTGAGAGGAGGAATAGTCC
>PKWS01000364.1 GCA_003132105.1 Desulfosporosinus sp. | reverse complement strand
TTGAACAACGCGTTGCTATGTTAAGTGGTGATGAGTCGATCATGGCTGGTTATCGAGATCCTGCTTGGGGAGTTGAGCCGTTTAATGCACATTCAATTTTACGGGTTAAGTTCGACGGTTGGCTAGCGAAACAAGCTGAAAAAGCTGGCGTAATGATTCTTACTGAAACTTTAGTAGAAGATTTACTCTACCACGACGGAAATGTCGTAGGCATTCGTACTGGACGAGCTGAAGGGGATTTGGGAGCAAAGGTTGTTATCATAGCGGAAGGTGTCAATAACTTCCTAGCTGTCAAAGCAGGACTTGCTAAGCCCTTAAAACCCGAATTAGTGGCAGTTACGGTTAAAGAAGTCATCGCCTTGCCGAAAGAAAAGATAGAGGATCGGTTTTGTCTTGATGAAGGACAAGGGGCTACGATCGAATTATATGGGGACTCCACAGCAGGATTGATGGGTACCGGTTTTATTTATACCAATAAAGAGTCAATTTCAATTGGCGTTGGAACAACTCTTGAACCTATGATCCGTAATAATTGGACACCCAATGATCTCCTAGAAAACTTAAAATCAAAGCCTTATGTAAAACGTCTCCTTCAAGGTGGCGAAACTAAGGAATATTTGGCTCATCTAATCCCTGAAGGTGGATATACTCATGTACCGAAACTTCATCGACAAGGCGTTCTTGTCGTGGGTGATACTGCAATGCTCATGAATGCGTTGAATCGAGAGGGTTCTAATCTTGCCATGATATCGGGTAAAATAGCGGGTGAAGTTGCTGCTCAGTCCATTAAGGCTGGGGATGTAAGTGACCAAGCCATGACTGTTTACGAAACCCGTTTGAGGGATTCCTTCGTACTCAAAGACCTTCATCATTATCGTCATATGGGTATGTTCTTTGAGAATAACCCACACCTCTTAAAAATGTATCCAAAGCTACTGTCTCAAGCAGCAAAGATGTATTTAACTGCTGATGGAGTACCAAAGAAGGCACGCCAAAAAGAAATTATTAAGATGGCTTTAGCACATCGCTCAATACCCGGTCTTATTAAGGATGTCTATGGGGCTTGGAGGGCACTGTTATGAAATTAGACGATAAACTTTTTTTGGTACGGTTTAATACCGATAAGTTAAATCACATTAAGATCACTGATCCTAATGTATGCTTGAAGCAGTGTCAAGACAAACCCTGTACACGTTTTTGCCCAGCCCATGTTTATGATTGGGATGAAGAAGAAAAACGAATATCTGTTGGGTATGAAGGGTGCTTAGAGTGTGGCACGTGTCTTATTGGGTGCCCCTTCGGCAACATTGACTGGAAATACCCTAGAGGTGGATTTGGGGTTTCGTGGAAGAACGGTTAAATTTCATTGCGAACTTAGAACTTCAAAGGTGAGATAAAGAGTAAGAGCAGGGATGGTTTAAAGGCCAACTCTGCTCCTTAATTTTGACAGCCATTTCTCCAGTAGATAGAATAGGGAGGAAGAAGGAGGGATTAATTAAACGTGGATAAACAAATAATGATCGAAGAAACAAATAACAAAGAAGCTCAACTTATCAAACGGTTAAAATCCCTCAACAAAGTCTTAGTGGCTTTTTCTGGAGGAGTGGACTCAACCTATCTACTTGCCGTTGCCTTAGAAGCCTTAGGGAATAATTGCAAAGCCGTGTTTGCACGTGGGCCTATGATTTCTTCTCAAGAAGAGAAGGAAGCTCTGTCTATGGTGCAACATTTTGATTTTCCTGTAGAAGTGATGGACTTAAATGTTTTGGACTTAGAGGGGTTCCGAGAAAATCCACCGGATCGTTGTTATTTTTGCAAGAAGAAACTCTTCGAGACCTTTCTGGATTATAGCAAACGATCTGGTTACTCTTCAGTTATCGAGGGTACAAACGCTTCAGACACTAATGACTATCGTCCTGGGCGAATAGCACTTCAAGAGTTAGGCATTATTAGTCCACTTCTAGAAGTAGGCCTCACAAAAGCAGAAATCCGGATATTATCTAAACGCCGGAATTTACCTACGTGGAATAAGCCTTCCATGGCATGTCTGGCTTCTCGGGTTCCTTTTGGAGACACTATCACGGCGGAACTACTTAAACGAATTGCTCATGCCGAAGCTATACTTCATCAGAAAGGGTACGTAGAATGTCGAGTAAGGGTACACAACGATATTGCCCGTATTGAAATTCCGATCGATAACTTCTCCACATTCCTTGAGCATCGTACGGAAGTCACTGCCTCAATGCTCACGCTGGGCTTTAGATTTGTCACCTTAGACTTAATGGGTCTACGCTCGGGGAGCCTCAACCCCATTCAGCAGGAGGNNCTCCAATTAAAAGATCTTCCTTATGAAGATCTGGGGTTTGCGCGGTTAGATCATCATCGAGCGCTGCGCACAGGACAATCTGAAGTGATTTTTTGTCAAGGAAAGCAACCTGACCATATAATTTCTATTTTAACGCACTTGGGTGCCAAGGCCAAAAACGTGTTGGCCACTCGTCTCGATCCTGAAAATGCAGAAAAAATCCTAGCACATTTTCCAAGTGCTCAATATGATTCCCAGGCACGCTGTCTGCTACTTCGCCCCTTAGAGGATCCCACCATTTCCGGCAGGATCCTTATTATGACCGCTGGGACTGCCGATCTTCCAGTAGCCCAAGAAGCCTACCTGACGGCTCGCTATATGGGACACGAGGTCGATACACTATTTGACGTTGGTGTCGCCGGTATACACCGTCTGCTCGGTCAGAGAGAGTTAATGGAACGTGCAGAAGTGCTTATCGTTGTTGCAGGAATGGAAGGTGCCTTAGCCAGTGTTGTCGGAGGTCTAGTCGAACAACCTGTAATCGCTGTACCAACAAGTGTGGGCTATGGTGCTCACTTTCAAGGACTAGCTGCCTTACTTAGCATGTTAAACAGTTGCGCTTCTGGAATCGGAGTCGTTAATATTGATAACGGCTTTGGGGCAGCTTCTTTAGCCTCAGCGATTGTACGCCGTATTTCGAGAAAAAGATAGGGGGTGTATTGGCTTGAGAATTTTATATTGGGATACGTTTGCTGGCATAAGCGGCGACATGGCTCTAGGCTCACTAATTGCATTAGGCGCTGATCCGGAAATAATTGTCGATCAACTTCATTCCATCGGACTGACAGAATTTGTCCTAGACGTTCGTTCACGCCAAGTCCATGGAATTCAAGCGACCGACATCGAGGTCGTTATTCCTATTCAGAACCATGAACATCACGAAGATCACGACTATGTTCAGGTGCAGAATAAAGATCATAAACATCATAAACATCAGCAACGACGTCTCCAGGATATCCAAAAGATGATCCTTAGTGGAACCTTGTCAGAACGATCTCAAAAGAGAGCCCTTTTAGTCTTTAATGTTTTAGCTGAGGCAGAGGCGCATGTTCACGGGACAACGCTTGACGAGGTTCATTTTCACGAAGTAGGAGCAGTTGATTCCCTTGTTGATATTGTCGGAACCTGTATCGCCCTGGATCAGCTAGACATTGACTTGATTCGAGTCGCTACACTTCCCTGGTCACATGGTTTTGTGCACTGTGCACATGGGATATTACCATTACCCGCGCCAGCGACACTTATGCTTTTGCGCGGATTTAAATTCCATGAATCAGGAATTACTGGCGAGCTTATTACCCCAACTGGAGCTGCACTTATCCGTGCCTTAGCCCAACAATCCACTTTCCCAGAGATGACTTTGCTCAATGTGGGGTATGGATCTGGAAAAAATGATTACGGCATACCAAGTTTGTTACGTGGGGTCCTAGGGGAAATTTAAAACAGAGGTGACAATATGTTCGAACAGATTATTAATAGCCTCAGACAATCTGGATGGACGCTGGTAACCTTAGAAGGTAACTGGGTTATTGCAACGCACGAGTCACTGTATCGTGGACTTATATTAGGTAATTTNNAGGTGGGACGTTATTGTTTTTTGCTCCGAAGGGATTGATTCTTCACACTTAAAACAACGCCGTTTTCCGGATATCCAACTTTGGTACTTCGATATCCAACTGGGTAACTTATTTCCGTATCCTCCAACCAACGATCGATTGATTCCCCAGTGGTTAAGGCAACTCGCCAGCGGAAAGCCTGTTTTTCTAGGGAACGATTTCCAAGCAGGAAAATCTTTCAAACCGTTTTTAACCTATGCTTTTTTAGGCTTAAACTCAATTTATTTTCTACTTATGGTTTATGCCGGACTACATTTGTTTCCAAATTCTATGACGGAATTGACCGATCAACGTGTTCTTATCGACTTTGGAGCCAAAGTTAACACCCTAATTCAGGCCGGTGAAGTTTGGCGCTTATTAACAAGCACATTTATTCATATCGGCATCATCCACCTCATCTTTAACCTATATGCATTATGGGCATTGGGCCGATTAACCGAAGAAAGCCTCGGGCATCGACGGTTTTTTATTATTTATATTTTAAGCGGTCTCGGAGGATCAATTGCTAGTTACTTATTTTCTCCTGCCCTTTCAGCAGGAGCCTCTGGGGCGATCTTTGGACTTTTAGGAGCGCTGCTGTATAATAGCTATAAACGGCCTGCGCTTAGAAATTCTGGCTTGGGAATGAATCTGGTTGTTGTGATTTTGGTCAATTTAGGATTTGGCTTAGTCCAACCAGGAATTGATAATTTTGGGCATCTAGGAGGACTTATTACCGGTACGTTAACCTGTGTTCTTCTATTAAAAAAGCTAAAAGAATGAGTTTGTATTGCTCATAATAAACCCTCTATTTTCCAGCATAATATTTCCCTCTCTAAGGACAAAATAGTATCAAGAGCTTGCGTTTTCTTAGCAAGGTGGCTATAAAAATTGCCATCGTTAGTTAAGAAAGCGTGAGCTCTATTTGTTATACTAGTCAGAAAGTATAACTGTTAGTTATATACTTTCCTGCTGGTCCCTTCTCGCCATCCTTGGCTACAGTGACACTCGGCCATCCTTGNNTGGCCAGCGCATAAATGCAACTAAGCGGCCGCCTTCGCTGAGGCTTGGCACCAGCCAAGTATTCTTTATACTTTTATAAATTAGCAAGAACGCCATTAAATGCTATAATGTAAAAAGGAGAGAAGAGGGGATGCTTTGAAAAAAAGAAGTAAACGCACAATTAGTTATTTTTCGCGTGATCGATGGGTCCTTTTGATTTTGCTTTTGGTGGTCACCCTAGTGTTAACTAGGCTAGTAACACTACAAATCGTTCAAGCTGCCGATCTCAAGGCTAAAGGGATTGAGAGACGGACGAGTGATAAAAGCCTTCGACCAGAAAGAGGCACCATATTTGATGCTCAAGGCAATGTCTTAGCGCAGAGCATCCCGGTTAAAGAAATCTATGCGGATCCTAAAACGTTGAGTGATTTAATCCTTCATAACCAATTCACAGGAACAAAGGAAAATGTTGCTAAAGAGCTTGGAAACATCTTAGCCATAACACCACTGGAAATACTTGATAAACTTAATAAAAATTTAGCTTGGGTTAGCTTAGCTCATCAAGTTGACATACATAAAGCAGATGAAATCATGGCTCTCAAAATCCCTGGAGTCGGTCTTAATGACGAGGAGAAACGTGTCTATCCTATGGGGAACTATGCTGCATCAGCGCTCGGAATCGTAAACCAAGAGGGTCATGGTGTGGAAGGCGTTGAATCCTATTATGATAAAGTATTGTTTGGTATGCCGGGTTTCAAATCACAGGAACAAGATACAAAAGCGCGTTCTATTCTCGACTCCCTTCATCAAAGCGATCCTTCAAGCCCTGGAAACTCCATAACTTTAACCTTAGATTCAACGATTCAATATTTTGTTGAACAACAACTGGATAATTTACAGCAAACCACCAAAGCCAATAGCGTAACGATTTTAGCCATGGATCCAAAGACAGGACGTGTTTT
>PKWS01000104.1 GCA_003132105.1 Desulfosporosinus sp. | reverse complement strand
TAATGGAATATAATGGAATCATCCAAAGACGATCTACTTAAAAGGCGGGTGTTTTAATGCTAGGTACCATTGTTAATACGATTGCAATCGTGATTGGGGGATCAGTTGGGCTTTTGTTTGGACACGCCTTTCCAGCTAAAATTAAGAAAACTGTTATCCAAGGTATCGGCCTAGCTATCTTGCTAATTGGAGTAAGTATGGCATTACAGACAAAGAATCCACTAATCATTATTTCAAGTCTGGTTTTAGGTGGTATAATAGGAGAATGGATAGATATCGAGCTTCGTTTACAACATTTGGGTCAGTGGATCGAACGGAAATTTGCGAAAAAAGGACAGGGGTCTGGATTTACAAAAGCTTTTGTAACGACAAGTTTAATTTATTGTGTCGGAGCCATGGCGATAATGGGTTCCTTAGAGAGTGGCCTAACTGGAAATCATAATATACTTTTTGCAAAATCGATGCTCGATGGTATAACCGCAATGATCTTTGCCTCTTCGATGGGGATCGGAGTTTTAGTATCTGCGCTACCAGTATTTCTATATCAAGGTACAATAACTATGGCAGCAGGACTACTCCAGGGGGTTCTTTCCTCTCAAGTCATCGCTGAAATGAGTGCCACGGGAGGTCTGCTTATTTTAGGAATAGGTTTTAATATACTGGAATTAAAAGAAATAAAAGTGGGTAACCTATTACCAGCAATATTCATAGCAGTTCCTATAACCCTTTTATTCACTAGGCTCCATTTGGGTATGTAAAGGGGAAAAGCTAACTCGCTTCGCTCGATAATTCAATGGGGGTCTCTACCCTCCCCCACTGAATTAAAAGGTATAATAATGAATTTGGATCCCACTTATAGAATTCGGAAACTTCTTCTGTACTTGGTTAAATGTTAATGGTTATCGGTTAGAACAATCAATATCAATAAAGATCTGAATGAACAGAGAATATGGAAATATTGAGGGGGGAAACCATTGGAAATATCGTGGGCAATACTAGAGAACATTATGCCTCTGCTTTGGTGGGGTATAAGTGCTTTGGCCATACTTTTAGCAATAACATTTCTCATACAAATTTTATTATATCGTCGACTCAATCGTAGAATGAAACGCTTTGAATCATCGTCTTTAATATTACAAACATTCATGTCTGGACATAAACTGGATACACTTCTTCAAGAATGTATTCAAAAACTGACTCATCAAGAGCAGGAATTTAATAAAATTAACACAAAACTCTCTCAGGTTGAAGCAAAATTGCGTGTAGGTGTAGATCGAGTGGAGTTACTCCGTTTTAGGGCATTTGAAAACGTGGGAAGTGATTTAAGCTTTGCATTTGCACTCTTGAATCAAGAGGGCAACGGAGTTGTTCTGAGTTCAATCCATAATCGTGAGGAATCAAGAGTGTACGCCAAACCGATTACGGAAGGGATGTCCACGTATTCATTGACAGGTGAAGAAAAAGAAGTTATAGACCGAGCAATGCGTGGACAAAAAATATAACGACTTATTTATACTAGTCAGAAAGTATAACTGTTAGTTATATACTTACCTACAGCATAAGTGCAACTAGGCGGCCGCCTTCGCTAACGCTTGTCGCAAGCCAAGTTTTCTTTATAACGCACTTTTAAGTAAGAATGTGTTACGAGAGTACTGATGTTCTCAGACATCCTCCACACAAGGTTGAGTCGGGTGTTTTGTAACACCATATACTCCATAAACCCTCCGACATTTACAATCCCAGTGATATGAGCCTCTCCAACTTCAGGAAGTTGTTTATGAACACCGGCACCAGGTTTTAATGGTCCATCAGCTAGAGTAATACACCCTATAGAATCCATTCTCCCAAGGCAGGCGTCAATAGCTATAATAAAGGGATTAACGAATGATTGGTGAATAAATTGGATATTTTCGTGTAAGTTTGTTGCATGAACAGGCTCATCGAGGGTGCCGTAAACGTTAAGTTGAGGTAAATTAAGGCGTGAAAGGTGAGTTCCAATCAAAGGTCCCAAAGCATCACCTGTCGACCGATCGGTTCCGATGCACAGGATTACAGTGGGGCGTTTCCGTGTAGAAACAAATAGATCGGAAAGCCGCGTTTCCAATTTTGCTTTGGCTGAATAGTCGTCGACATGAGCTTTCATTTTTTGAGGTTCGGTTAATAATGAAAATAAACTCACAAACTGCCCCCTAACATCAAAATCACAATGGCTAAGGACATATAATTAAATTTTTCCCAAAAACGAGCTCTTTTATGCATGATATTCCTATTCCAGCCATAAGCATGATGGCGAGGAGGGAAGAATAATGCAATGGAAAACAACTTTTCAGGTNNTGGAATAGTTCTCAGCGCGCTTCTATTTTCTCTCCTTGGGTGGGGCATGTTGGATTTACAGGAACGATGGAAAATCACATCGTACCCGGAGTTTTTCGATCATCTACTCGGTCGCAAGTGGGGGCGATGGGCAGATGGCCTGGTGAGTGTCCTTTTGTTTGTGGGAATGCTGGCTATGATTTCTGGCAGTGGAGCGCTCTTTTATGAATATTTCAGCTTCTCAAGGTGGTTAGGCATCTTCTTGACAGGTTCAGTGATTGCTTTAGCATTATGGTTTAGAGGAGAAGGAGTTCTATGGATTAATACCGTTCTGATACCATTAAAATTCATTTTTTGTTTGGGGATTGCTACTGCGGCAATATTTCTAGCAACTTCTCAAGATGTCATGG
>PKWS01000352.1 GCA_003132105.1 Desulfosporosinus sp. | reverse complement strand
CGTATACTCTTGAATACAAAGAGGCAGGTATCTTCGCATTTATCGAAAAAGCCTTGGCAGCCACACTTGATGACACGCTCGCAGCTGGTGATCTTGTTGCCCTCGTCTTAGAAGCAGGGAAATACGGGGTTGATGTGATGGCCCTTTTGGATAAGGCCAACACCACAACTTACGGTAACCCGGAACTTACTAAAGTAAACCTCGGGGTTAGAAACAACCCAGCTATTCTCATCAGTGGTCACGATCTGAAAGACCTCGAAGAATTACTCATCCAGACGGAAGGTTCCGGCGTGGATGTCTATACACACGGGGAAATGCTCCCAGCCCACTACTACCCAGCCTTTAAGAAATATGACAATTTTGTCGGTAACTACGGCAATGCTTGGCATAAACAAGTCACAGAATTCGATTCCTTCAACGGTCTAATCTTCTTAACCACCAACTGCCTTGTTCCGCCGAAAGATTCCTACAAAGATCGCGTCTACACCACCGGAGTTGTCGGCTTCGAAGGAGTTAAGCACATCGCTGACCGCGCAGACGGAAAGCCTAAAGACTTCTCCGCACTCATCGCCCACGCCAAGAGATGCCCAGCACCAACGGAAATTGAGACGGGTGAAATCGTCGGGGGATTTGCCCACAATCAAGTCATGGCCCTGGCTGACAAAGTCGTCGATGCAGTCAAAACTGGAGCCATTAAGCGATTCTTCGTCATGGCTGGCTGTGACGGCCGTATGAAGAGTCGTGAATATTATGCCAACTTCGCCAAAGCATTGCCTAAAGACACCGTGATCCTAACGGCAGGGTGTGCAAAATACCAATACAATAAACTGGACCTCGGAGACATCGGCGGCATTCCGAGAGTTCTCGATGCAGGACAATGCAATGACTCTTATTCCTTAGCCGTGATTGCCTTGAAACTGAAAGAAGTGTTTGGCCTAGAAGACATCAATCAACTTCCAATCTCCTACAACATCTCTTGGTACGAGCAAAAAGCGGTGATCGTTTTACTGGCACTACTCCACCTGGGCGTAAAAAATATTCACTTAGGACCGACACTACCCGGCTTCTTATCCCCCAATGTCGTGAAAGTCTTAGTTGAGAACTTCGGCATTGCAGGCATTTCCACAGTTGAAGAGGATGTCAAAATGTTTATGGCGTAATAATACACTCCTTAAGTCCCCCTTTACTGAGAACTCAGTAGAGGGGGACTTTCTTGTACTAGTCAGAAAGTATAACTGTTAGTTATATACTTTCCTGCTGNNGCGCATCAGTGCAACTAGGCGGTCGCCTTCGCTAAGGCTTGGCGCCAGCCAAGTTTTCTTTAGTGCGCCCGTAGGCTACCTGGAAATTGGAGAAACAGGGGTCTAGAGGGGTGCGAAACTTCAGATATCAAAACTTGGAATGAGACTTCAGATGGAGTTAAAACTCCACCTAGTAAGTTTCCTATATAAGAGCTAACTGCTTTTAAGCGGAATTACCAATAATGGTAACATATAGGACCTTTGGCACTAGTATTATCTCAATCAACAATACTATAATATATTTACGAGTATTAATTTAGCATAATTTTTATTTGAGAGTGGGTGCATCAAGATTGTGGTGGTTGCTTTGCTTATGACCGTATTACTAGTCTTGGGATTTTACTAATATGACCCTTGAATGAAATGTTGTCAGTGTATTGCTATTTGAGGCTATATTAGAAATGGAGGTAGATGGTCAATGTCTCCCTGTGCAATTTGTGACAACTCATCAGTTCCACAACAAATTTGGGGTAACGGGGCATCGTTTCGCTACTCTTGTCCAACTTGTGGTGAATACTTTATAACTCTTCAAGCCTTGTCCTTGCTCAATTTTCATGACAATACAGTTAAAAAAGAACACTCTGCAAAAATTTCAGCGTATCTAAAAAATAGGAATATACTTGGGTTAACTCCTCACATCATCTGTCAAGATAGCCTATCAACCCAAACAGTACTCTTTGGAATAAGCTTTGACGAAATTATTGATCAATTTCCGAAATTGATTTCTGACCGATTGGATATAGTCATTTTAAATCTTGCCAAATTGTCTGCATATTCAGGCGATTTTATAAAAATATCAACTAATGATTATCCCCTTTTTTATGCTGAAAAGAATAATGCGACCCAAATTTATATTCTGAAACAGTTGATTGACGAAAAACTTATTGAATTAAAAAATAGCGCTCTGACATTGCCTAATGAGGTTAGACTGGCCCCTAAGGGATGGAATAAAGTCGTAGAATTAGAGCAAAGGGGTCAGAAAGACAATAATAAGGTTTTCATAGTGATGTCGTTTGATCCTTCCCTAGTTACTGCGTATGAGCAAGGCATTGTAAAAGCCATTAGTGACAACGGATATGATCCTATTCGAGTAGAATGCGAGAGACATATTGATGAAGTATCTGATCGTAGAATTGCTGATATAAGGAAATGCAAGTACGTCGTAGCTGACTTTACCTTTAACTGTGGTGGCATATATTATGAGGCTGGCTTTGCGATGGGTTTAGGAAAACCGGTAATTTGGACTTGTAGGGAGGATCATATTAAGGATCTTCACTTCGACACTAGGCAGTATAATCATATCAGTTGGAAAACTGATCAGGACTTATATACCAAATTAGATGCCCGAATGAAAGCTGTTTTCTAAAAGTGTACATAATGTAACAAATGGGGGACGATTAAAATAGTTCGCAAAATAAATCAAAGTCTTTCAGTCCTGTTATTAGCCTGGTATACAACAGAAAAGAGGAACCTGCCCTGGCGAAAGACGGGTGATCCCTACGCGATTTGGGTGTCTGAGGTCATGCTACAACAGACCCAAGTGAAGACGGTTATTCCTTATTATGAACGATTCCTCCAGCGTTTTCCCAGCGTGGAACAACTGGGCATGGCAAGTCTTGATGACGTCTTAACCGAATGGCGCGGGCTAGGATACTATTCTAGGGCCCGTCGAATGTGGGAAGGCGCCAATTATCTTCTTGACCTAAGGGGAGGGAAAATGCCTAAGGACTATGACGCNNGCCATTGATGGCAATGTATTGCGAGTGATGTCCCGCCTTTTGGCTTGGTCTGAGCCGGTGGAAACAGTGCGCAGTTATCGTCACTTTAGCGACCACCTGACGGTATGGCAACCTGCTCTTCAGCCTGGGGACTTTAATCAAGCGTTGATGGAGCTTGGGGCCATGGTTTGCACTCCCTCGAAACCGGTCTGTGAGGGTTGTCCGTTGAGTCTAGTCTGCGAGGGCTACCTTCAAGACAACGTCCTCCTCTACCCTGTGAAAAAGCCCAAACCAGAGCGTCAAGTAGTGACCCGTTTGACCTTTGTCTTGAGCAGAGGGGACAGAGTATACTTACAGAGACGTCCCTCCCATGGGCTACTAGCGGATCTGTGGGAGTTTCCAGGTGTAGAATTACGTGAAGGTAATGTATTGAAAGATAGCCTTCCCATAGTTACAAATGGTGAGTGGTTTGACCATTTTCAAAAGGCCGTACCCGAGCGGAAGTTTGACGGGCTGGTGAGGGAACAATTCGAGAAGGGCGTTACACTTCACGGCCCAGTCTGGTACACTTTTAGCCACCGACAGTGGAAAATAATCTGGGTTATAGTTGATCTACTCGAGCCGCTCGAGCTGGTTGAGCAGCCCGAACTGGAGGCAGTGGAGAGGATCTTGCTTAGAGAAGTTGGCGAGGAATATCGGGTTGACTCTAAAGAAACCCATCAGTGTGAAGAAAATAGATTTTGGATTTCGCTACAAGACTTAGGAGTGATCGCTCTACCAGTGGCATTCTCCTCCATTGTTGAGGATTTGAAAAAGAAAGCACGAATTACTTAACCATTCTTGCCACGAGTACAAATTCATATCGATAGATTCAACAAAAGAATTATAAAAATAGGTAACATTTAATACGTACCTTTTGTTTGTAAAGACTTATATTGTAGAATTATTTTGGGTAGAATTAAGAGTAGAAGCCGTAGTAAACACAAATGGAGGGAAATAGTGTCTGTCATTATCAATGAATTAATCAAGGAAATCGAAAAATTACGCGAAGATTTAATCAAAATTAAAGTGGGGAGAGAATATACCGATCCGGATGTTGTTACTGCAAGTCAAAAGTTAGATGACGTCTTAAATAAATACCAAGAATTAGTGAAACTCGATGAAAGCGATTATTAGATAAAATTTAACAGTCGCTTCAGGGTCGATCGAAGTATCATTGAACGGCTAGCAGACCGAATGCAAATCGTCAATTCCAAATCAAAAGTAAACTAGCACAGGATAAAGAAAAACTTGAACATCGTTCTATCAATAAACAGTAGACAAGTTTACAGGTAGGAGAACTATAACAATTAAAATAGGAAATTTGATTATGCGACTAATAGGAAAAGCCCTTCATTGTTTTATAAACGTGAAGGGCTTACTTTTACTATAAACGAAAACGTTTGGGATAGGTTATTTTCGATAGGGGACTTATAATAACAAATGTGGTAGTTTATCATTGTCGTCATACTTTTGAACGGCTGAGTTAGATAAATAAATGGGTTGGAGGTAAGATTATGTTAAATATTCTTTATAGACGCAGGAGCATTCGCAAGTATAAAGCTACGAAGTTAGACCCTGCAAAAGTCCAGCAGCTTATGAAAGCGGCGTTATTAAGTCCATCGTCCAAAGGGTTTAAACCCTGGCAATTTGTAGTAGTTGAGGACACTGAGCTATTGAAGCAATTGGCACTTGCTAAAAAGGGAGCAGGATTTTTAAAGAATGCTGCCTTGGGCATTGTAATCTTGGCAGACCCTGCAATAAGCGATGTTTGGGTGGAGGACGGTGCCATTGTGGCAACGATTCTTCATTTGACGGCAGAGACTTTGGGATTGGGATCGTGCTGGATCCAAATCAGGGAACGCCAGTTTACGGAAACCGAGTCGTGCGAAGAATATGTGCGTAGGATTTTGGAAATTCCAGAGAACCTCAAGGTGGCATCGATTATTTCCGTCGGATATCCTGATGAGTCCAAGCCACCTTATTCTGATCGCGATTTAAAGTTTGATAAGGTCTACTTAAATAAGTATGGATCTAAATTCTAACGTCATGATGTATGACAGGGGTGCTAACGTAAGGGGGTAGTTCCGGGAGGAACTACCCCCTTTCAAGGTAATGCTGAGTAGTCTCATTTTGTTTCTCTTTGTTTTCAAGTTTGAGTACTGGACTGGAAAGATCACCCAAGGATCGGTACATTGGGTTCATTGTACCAAATGGAGATGACGGTTGAAGTTGATGAGCTTTGAGTAATGTTGACCACCTTAAGCCAGCTGTTGTCCTCTAACCATTGATTGATTTCTTTATCTAAGATTCGAGAATCTGGGGAACTGAAAATCTTGACTTTCATCGTGCGGTTCCTTGTCCTTTCTAAACTAGCTATCTTTATCCGATGGCTAACCGCCACTAACACTCCCGACGGTCATGGACGACCTAGTGTCGCTGTAGCCAAGGACTCGAACAGGACGTTCGAG
>PKWS01000256.1:1550-6526 GCA_003132105.1 Desulfosporosinus sp. | reverse complement strand
GAAACCAGCAAAGCCCGTTTTTCTTAAGACCTACGAACCATCGTTTGACAGCCTTAATAAGGCCCAAAAGGAATGGTATTTTTACTGGAGAAAAGCAGTCTTGAGGGGTAACTACCTATATGCAGATTCGGGCTACGTCTTTATTTTTGTCTATGAACTTTTAAATTACACATTTAACGATAATGCAGCGTTCAATTTAAGTATGTTGGATAGGATTTGCCTGAACTATCAGGATAAACATTATGATTTTGGTCATTTTCTGCCACGCTGGATTAGCGACTTTTGCTATGAGTTGGGCGAATATGAACTTGAAAAGAAATGGACTTCTAAGATTCCAAACTATGAATTGTCCGATTATGAGACCCTCAAACAATCCGAGAACAAACTAGGAACGGTTTCTATTACCTTTTGGAAACGATTTGTAAGATATAATAAAACAGCTTTCTTCAAAACGAATAGAAATCTTATTTATAAAGTATTCAAGACTTCAATTGCGCTACTAGAAAGGGAGTATCAAGCTCAAGGCAAAAATCTCATAGAAACATGGATACCGCTCGATGAAAGCGTCAGTTTTGAACGACGATTATTCCCAAATGCTGTGATAGGCCGCAAGGTTCAGAATAAACTAGAAGCTAAACGATTCCCAACGCTAAAAATGAGAGAAGATCTAGCAGGCTTATTTCGCTTGGCAAAAAATATCGCCAGAGTTAAAGCCGGAGAAAAACGCCAATTAAACGTCGATGAAGCACTCTTTCCAGAGGGGTTCAAAAATGCGCTCCTCGAGCTGTTTCAGGATAAAAGAGAACCTTCACTTTTCTCTGGAAGCCGCTTTGTAAAGGCTAGGGATAAAGGGTCTGTGGGCTTAGGTAGCTCGATTCCAGAGCCGCCTAAAACACTGGAACAAGACGTGGCGACGATCCCACCTATTGAGTTTGATTTAGAGCGAATTAATACGTTGGATAAAGAAAGCAAGGAGTTATTAGCGATTTTTGCCCTTCGATATGATGATGAAGAGGAAGTTGATCGTCACGATAAATCAGATCTGGAAAAAGGGAATAACTCTCTGGGAACGCTGAGAATATCGGAGAAAGAGAAAGAGAAATCCTTAAATACTAGTTTGACCACAGAATCCCTGGATGAAGATTTTGAGCCTTTCATTGCCAAATTAAACAAGCTGGAATGTGATTTCCTCCTCGGGTTCAAAGATTTAATAAGGGTCACTCAAGAGGGAATAAACTACCTTAAAACTCGTGGGATTATGATGGGGGTCTTTATTAGAATCCTCAACGAGAAGTCGTTGGATTATTTGGGGGACAACCTCATTGAACAAGAGGGAGACATTTTAAGGTTTAATGAAGATTTCAAGCAAGTTCTTCCAAGACTTGCAGAGGAGGATTAGGTACGTGGCAGGAAAACTTCGTAAAAAAGATTCTACAGCAATTCTAAATTCGCTATATGGGGGAGTTGTCCCCAATAGGGGTCTGGAACATATTATGGTCGGTCGCAAAGAAGAGGCCACTCAAATTCTGAAAGATTTAGAGACGGTGAAGGATGGAGCCTCTGTCATTAAATTTATTATTGGACCCTTTGGTTCGGGTAAAACCTTTCTGCAAGCATTAATCCAACAAGTCGCCTTCAGCGAGAAATTCGTGGTCGGTAAGGTTGATTTTGATGCCAATCGCCGACTTTATGGCTCTGAGGGCAAGTCGGTGGCTACTTATTCGGAAATGATGAAAAACCTATCGGTCGCTACTTCCCCGGATGGAAATGCTTTGCCGATGATCTTGGATCAATGGATCAGTGACGTACAGACCAAAACCATGCAAGAAAAGGGTTATGGGTCTGTAGCGTATGATAATCCACAATTTATTATCGATGTTGAACACGAGATTGCGGAGACCGCGACCAAGATGGACCGGCTTGTGGGTGGGTTCGATTTTGTTCGAGTCCTGATGCAATATTTTAAGGGTTTTGTGGAAGACAACAATTCCCTTCAGCGCAGCGCACTGCGTTGGTTACGGGGAGAATATTCAACCAAAACTGAAGCTAGAGGGGATCTGGGAGTCAGAGATATTATTGATGACTCTAACTACTATGACTATATTAAGGTCATTGCTCAATTCGTCCGGCAAATTGGGTATTCTGGCTTGGTCGTTAATTTCGATGAGGCCATTAACCTTTACAAGATAACTCATCCACAATCTAGGGACAAGAACTACGAAACTATTCTCAAGATTTTTAACGATACTCTGCAGGGCAATGTCTCAGGTTTGTACATCATTTTCAGTGGCACACCGGAGTTTCTCGAAGATGAACGGAGAGGACTTTATAGCTATGAAGCCATTAAAAGAAGACTGGCCTTAAACAAATTTGAAAGCAACGAGTTCCGGGACTTATCTCAACCCGTGATTAAACTCACCCCTCTTAAACAGGAAGAATTGTACCTTCTGCTCAAGAACTTGGTAGATATCCATGCGTTTCATTATGATTATGACCCCAAGGTTAGTGGTGAAGAAATTCGTTCGTTTATCATACGGGAATATTCCAGACCAGGGGCTATCGAGAATTTGACGACGAGTGACATCATCCGAACCTTTATAGGTGGGTTAAATATACTGCAGCAGAATTCAGGGTTTGACCGCTCAAAGATTTTTGGCGATCAAGACAGTTCAATATCTCTACATCCGAAAAACGTGGCAGTGGGTCGGTTTAGCTCAACAAAGATTTGATTTAGTTGTTTAGCTCAACATTTCCAGTGTTTCGTGATTGAGAGCTACGAGTGTGTAAAGTGGGGGAGTAATCGTGGATACCTTTAAGCTTTTATCAGAGAAAATGCAACAACGGATCTGGGCTATGAAATGGGAGCGGTTTACCCCGGTTCAGGATCAAACAATCCCGCTTATCATGCAGACAGACTCAGATATCATAGTTTCAGCTAACACAGCTTCGGGAAAAACCGAAGCTGCTTTTCTACCTATTATCACCAAAATAGAGGATCGTGCTCAAGCGGAGTTGAAAGTTATCTACATTTCTCCTCTCAAAGCATTAATCAATGATCAATTTGAACGGATTGAACGCTTATGCCAAAACTGTGAGATTAAGATCTATCGTTGGCATGGGGATGTAGGCCAAAGTCACAAAAACAAACTGCTTAAAAACCCTTCAGGAATTCTTCAGATCACGCCTGAATCCCTAGAGAGCCTGTTTATTAACAAGACTGGGCATTTGAAACCCCTTTTTAAGGGAATAGAATTCATTGTCATTGATGAGATCCACTCGTTTCTCGATTCTCAGCGAGGAGCGCAGCTTCGTTCCTTGTTATCGAGGATGGAAACGTATACAAGGGTAAGACCCCGTATTATTGGCTTATCCGCAACTATCCAAAATTTTGACCTCATAAAACAATGGGTTAATCATAATCGACCCGAAGAGGTTGAAGTGGTCGAAGCTTCTGACGAGGACAAGGAACTTCAGTATTCCTTATTACATTTTTCAGCTGGAAAGGATGGGAAAATACCCTTAGAGCTTTTCGAAGACTTAAGAGAGGTCACTAGAGACTATCAATCCCTCATCTTTTGTAATAGTCGAGGAACGGTGGAAGAAACGACGGTCATGCTGAACCGTTTGGCAGAAAAGGAGGGAATCCAAGAGGGGTACTTTGCTCATCACTCCTCGATCGACAAAGCCGAAAGAGAGTACGTGGAGAAAAGGTTGGTGACTTCAAGAACCCCTCAAAGTATTGTCTGTACCAGTTCGCTCGAACTCGGTATCGATATAGGAGCACTCGATCTTGTCTGTCAACTGGATAGCACCTTTACAGTTTCTTCCCTTAAGCAACGCATTGGACGTTGTGGTAGAAAGCAAGAGGACGCTCAGATCCTTCAGATGTATACGACCCGTGAAGACAGCTTGGTACAGTCTATTGCCGTCATGAAGCTCTTACTTGAAGGGTGGATTGAGCCAGCTGCGGGTTATCCTTTTCCCTATGATGTTGCCTTTCACCAAATCATCTCTCTTTGCCAGGAGTATAATGGCGTAACTTGGAGCCAGCTCATCCATGCTCTCGATAAAAATGCTGCCTTTCATAAACTTCCCAAAAAGGACATGGTAAGCCTCATTGATCATATGGTGTGTACGGAGATGTTGGAGATCATTCCTGGACTCAATGAGTATATTGTGGGGCTAGAGGGAGAAAGATTATTAAGAGGAAAAGATTTCTACTCGGTCTTCATGGCGGCCGCTTATTATGATGTGTACTGTGGCATGCGCAAGATCGGGCAACTTGATAAAGGGGTCAGATTTGACATTGGGGAAAACGTCATCTTAGCAGGAAAGCTATGGACCATCAAGGATATGGACACTAAGAAGAATAAGATTTTCGTCCAAACTGCCGTGAATGCTAAAAAGCCAAAATATCTGAGCGATCCAGGTAAGATAGATCGTAAAATCGCTGAAACGATGTTTGAAGTTTTGTGTTCGGAGGAACAATTCCAATATCTTGACGCCAAAGCAACTGAGTGTCTCGCGGATGCGCGTCTAAAGTATTCCTCATATCATATATCTGACAATCAGCGCATTGCCTGGGAGTTGCGTGATGCCCTGGTCTTTGAGCCTTTTGCAGGAACTGTGATTTGTAATACGCTGATCTGGCTGCTCAGAGCTGTATCCGGGTTAGATATCAAACGCAGGCCAAGTCAAATAGAACGAATTGTTTTGCCTAAGGATGTCGAATTTTCAGACTTTCTCGACAAGATCCGAAGTCAAGTTTGGGAGGAATCGGATCTTGTCCTGTTCATCCGGGAAAATGAGTGGCTGGTAACAAAATACTCGCCTTATTTGACGGACGAGCTGCAACAAAGAATGCATTTCAAAAGCGAAATTGATCTTAAAGGTGCCTTAGTGTTTTTGGAGAGTTATCGATTTGTAACTATTTCTTTGACTAAATAAGAAAGGGTTAAGATGAACTACCATTACTT
>PKWS01000256.1:0-1435 GCA_003132105.1 Desulfosporosinus sp. | reverse complement strand
ACCAATGGCGTTGGTACAATGTGGTGTGCTTATGCCTTCTTACTTCTTGACCTTTTAATGCTTCCTCCAGTTATTAAATCCAACGATGTAATTGTTTGGGTAACTTATATAGCCCAAACCGTGCTACAACTGGTACTTTTGCCAATAATTATGGTTGGTCAGAACGTTATCCAAGCTCAAAATGAATCCAAAGCCGAGACCGACCATAATACATTGACTTATCTTGCCACATTACAGGATGAGCAGATGCAGGAACTAAAAAATCAGACCTCAATTCTGGAGAAACTCCAAGAACTTTCATCGAAGAAATAGTCGTTATTGGCAAGAACACCTAGCAACAGCTAAGTGACGAGTACATTTAAGGGTAAATCTTGTATATGTTCCTGGAGAATCCAGGAACATCTTCGTCGGCTGCCATTTAGTTATTGGCAGCCTCTTTTCATAACCTAAATTAAAGGACTCTAGCTCTTTATCCCTCGGTGGCATGGGCGACTTCGAGTGGTACTAATGTCTATAACTGGAAGTTCGAAAATTATTAATAAGAAGTAGTTCTATTGACGCAGGAAGCTTTTTCTAATCTATAACCTGGAAAATTCACAACAATATAAGAACATTTAATTGTTAAGACACACACCGAGAAAGTATTTTTCGCAAAAGGAATCTTCTAAATAGAATATAACAATGGAAAATGATTGACATTAACTCCTACAACTGTAATAATGACTACAGATGTAAAAAGACAGACAAAGGAGGGAACTATATGTCTGATATACCCAATATATCGGAGGCTGAGTGGGAAGTGATGAAAATAGTTTGGTCAAGGACTTCTCCCTGGACCGCCAACGAAATCGTTGACGCGTTGGGAAGCATAGCGGACTGGAAGCCTAACACGGTCAAGACATTAATCACAAGGCTGGTGAAGAAACATGCTTTGGGATACGAGGAAGAGCGTAGGATGTATCTTTATTATCCGTTAGTCAGTGAAGATAAGTGTATCAAGTCCGAGACAAAATCTTTTGTTAAGCGAGTTTTTGGCGGTGCACTTAAACCGATGTTGGTTACTTTTCTTCAAGATGAGCAATTCTCTCAGGATGAAATTGAAGAACTCAAAAAGCTCCTTGAAGAAAGGAAGGGGTGACGGTGCCACAAATCCATCTGGATTATCTGTCTATTTTTGATTGGATTTGGACTACATCAGCCAGAGTGAGCGTCTTAATTATTCTCTTACTGCTGGTGAAGTATGTTCTTAAAAATAAAATTGGGGCTCGTCTACATTACCTATTATGGTCTGTTATGATTGTCAGTCTGCTTTTGCCATGGACACCACAAAGTTCCTTCAGTCTTTATAACCTCACCAATTTGGGAATGCAAAAAACGTCCCCTATCATCGAAGGTGTGAATACATCCCCACCTTCTGCCTCAGTGGATGTCGGAT
>PKWS01000001.1 GCA_003132105.1 Desulfosporosinus sp. | reverse complement strand
TTGGCACATTCAAGAAAATAACCAGTCAGTATGCCAGTCTATTTCGTGTCATACTGCGTCGGCATGTTCACCTAATAGCCCGCTATGAGGCAAACATACCTCCTTGTCTGACGCAAAATATCCATGGCATCTTTGACTTGTTATTTTCTTTCATATGCCTAAATTCCACAAAAGAAAGCGTTTTCCTTTTTTTCAAGAATAATACGCAAGAAAATTTGGCAGCGATTGCTATTAATAAAGCTAAAAGCGGCTTTCGCCGCTTTTTCTTGTATAGAGAACTCTATTTTTTTAAGCTTTGGGTTATTAAGCTGTTGAGTTCTTTAAAGGCTTCCTTTACTCCTCCTACAGCCTGGATTAATCCGGCTTCGACGGCTTCTTGTCCTATAAGGATTGTTCCAATATCTTGGGCCAATTCTCCGGTGTTGAACATGAACTGTTCTAATTTTTCTTTACTTATTTGCGAATGCGAATAGATAAATTGATCGATCCGTTGTTGCATCTTCTGTAAATAATCAAACTGTTGATGTCCATTAATTACCAATCCTGTATACCGAATCGGGTGAATAGTCATCGTTCCAGTCGGCGCTATAAGACTTTTTGTACAACTGACTGCTATAGGGATTCCAATACTGTGACCACCGCCAAGTACTAACGAAACAGATGGCTTACTTAAACTACTCAACATTTCAGCGATCGCCAATCCTGCCTCGACATCTCCACCNNGTCTTGGATTGGGCAGGTAAGATTTGATGTCCTTCGATTTGTCCGATGATTGACAAACAGTAAATTCTTTCAGTCGCATCAGGAATATTAATTTGCCCTAAGTCTTTTAGGATGGATAAGGGACCATTATTAGTTTCCTCTGGTACTATCGTTTCATTAGAAAGCACGGATTAACCTCCTTCTATAAGCCAAGAACCTCATCCCACTGACCTTTCAGAAAGGACAATCCAGGATTTAAACATTCTGTGAGGTTCCCTTATATTATGGAGATTTATCGCGGAAATCATACAAACAATGAGTCACAAAATCTCCGCGGTTAACTCACCGGAGTTTTTGATTTTAGCCAATTAGTCAGGTAGATCATTATTTCTTCTTTCTCAAGTTCATTATGAAGTTCATGGTATAAACCTTCCCAAATTTTCAAGGTGCAGTCTTGTTGTACCTGTTTTGCAAATTGTTTAGTAGCTTCAGCAGAAGTTATGTGGTCACCCCCACCGTGCATAAGCAATAAGGGCCTATCGAATAGTGCTGCATTCTCGATCGCCCAAAGTCCAGCCTGATACACGGAAAAAAATAAACGAGCAGAAATCTTGTTGTGGACAAAAGGGTCGATCCGGTACGCATCGATAATGGTAATATCATGAGAGAGCGCGCTCGGATCTAAATCGTTGGACTGTGAAAATGACGGCCATATTTTATTCATGACTAACGCTAGCTTTACTTTCAGATCAGATGGTTCAAAAGCCAACCTAAGCCAAGGACTTGTAGCAATTACTCCAACGAATTTGGACTTGCGGCGCAAGACATAATTGAGCACAAGGTTACCCCCCAGACTATGACCATATAGAAACAATGGTAGGTTTGGAAAACGTCGCGAAGACTCCCGTCCAAAACTATCTATATCATCTAATAAGGATTCATAAGACGGAGCATGGCCACGCTGACCCAAAGATTGGCCGTGACCGCGTTGATCATAGGTCAGTAGTGTATATCCCTCCTGGGTTAAGACCTTAGCTAAATAAGCATACCGCCCGCTATGTTCTCCCAAACCATGAATAAGACAAATCACTCCCCGTAGATCGTTTTCAGGCTGCCACTCTCGAGCATAAAGTAGAGACTCGTCATTGGTCTTGAATTGAAATTCCGTATACTTCATGACAATTCAACCGTCCTTCCCTATCTCTCAATAGTCTATGATTACTTTAGATTAATTTGTATCTGTCGGTGTCTTACTTTGACAACGCCCTTTAATACACATCCTACGATTTCATTGTATCATTGGCAATGATATACCTATAAATTTTGGCCGTTTCTCTTCTGTATAATGAAGTATAGAAGTGATAAATCCAATATGGTACATTACGTGTCTATATTGGGCTAATATCAAAGTCAGCCTAGTAAAATTACAATTTTCTGGGGTTTCAATTAGAGAACGGTCATTTAAATTATTAAGAAAAAAATATATTTTTTCTTCTATATCACTGAAGTATGTAACAAGATTCTCTTTTGATAACCCTTTATCTGTTTCTATTTTAAAAGAATTCATTCCATATTCATGAAAATCTGGATTATCATATATGTATGGATTAATAAACCATTGATCTAATGAATGTAACATATGATAAATATGTTTCCACAATGGTGCATCGAAAATGAATTTATCCATTTGATCTTCTGATAATGCGTTAAAAGTCTCTTGAATATTTTCAAATAATATTCTTGTCTGTTCAGTAATTATTTCGATTAACCTTTTTTCCAAAACATCACCCCAAAGCCATTATTTACAAGTGAATATACTATGTTGCTAACTTGAGCTGGAAATGAGAACTAGCCCCCACTATAAAAAGTTCAGGGGTGCCGTTGCACAGATTCCCTAATAGTTTCTTCTGTCATTTTGCTTCAAAATCCTTTCTTATAACTAAAGATTATGCCAATAGCGCCAGCATTCAATAATTGAACGCTGGCGCTATTATTGAACTCGCAATTTCATGTGCAAAGCCTCGATTAACTTCCAGCGTATTTTTTTGGATTGTTGAAACTGTAGCCTCCGTATCCTTCTGAATGACATTAATCAGTTGTGAAACTTCTTTTGCTGCTTGAGCAGACTGTTCGGCAAGTTTTTTCACCTCATTGGCAACGACTGCAAAGCCCCGTCCATGCTCACCAGCTCGTGCTGATTCAATCGCTGCGATATTGTTCTAAGGTCTGAACCCACGTCTGTTCATCCTGGATATCTTTGTAACACATTTCAATACCTATTTTCATATCTGTCGGCAAAACCATTTTATCCAATAAAGTAATCATTTGAATAAAATTCTCTGGTTTAGATTGCATCTCTTTATAATTCACCCTTTTGAAGAGGCGAACTTGTTCGCTTAAATTCCCTTTATTGGCACATTCGCCAGCAATAAATAATTCACCTTTATTTTATTCCTTGGGTCCGATAACAATTATGACAATAGCACTTCATCTATTCATTAATTAGGACGTTGGTGCTAATTTTTATTGATCGTAAATCCATGTATTGGAACAATGCTTGAAGGTGGACCTGGAGGGACCCAAGGGGAGGATTTGTTTGCTATTAAACAATCGTTTACTACGCAAAGAGACTACCTTAATCAAAAGGTAGTCTCTTTACTTGTTACCTGGCGATGACCTACTTTCCCAGGGGCTTGCGCCCCAAGTATCATCGGCCCTGAAGGTCTTAACTTCCGTGTTCGAGATGGGAACGGGTGGAACCCCTCCGGCATGATCACCAGATGTCTGAGATAACGTTATTCTT
>PKWS01000155.1 GCA_003132105.1 Desulfosporosinus sp. | reverse complement strand
TTGAAAAGCAACGGTCATGACCATTCCCAACAAAACAGCCATAAAGGTTTTCTTGGTAAGTGATTGGAGAATTTGTTTGAGACGGTGTGCAGCAAATTTTTGCAAGGCATCTGACGTTGTTTGCACTCCGTACATAAAGAGACCCAACCCGCCCAAAAACACTAAAACTGTACTGACCATACTTATCTGGTTCAACTCCCTTTTGCCCCGACAGCGCTGGCTATATCAGGAACAAAGTAGAAAAAAGCCACAAACATACCTGTTTAAAACAGATTAATTTGCGGCTTTCTCTATAACTCCAGCCTTAAATATCAACTTTTAAATTACACATACCTAATGTTAGGATAAAGCTATTATATATGTATTTTCAGAATTTAGCAATTACTTTTATATTCGCCTCCAGCCAGCGCTTCAGCCTTAGTTTGGTCCATAATAGTATGGCTGACCGAGTGTTTCGCGCCTTCTCCCACCATTCCAAACCCAACGGTTCCCCAAGCGAAAGGTCGTATGGACTAAACGATCGACTTTCGTGAGTAGTCTCTAAACTTAGCGACGTACACATTCATCAGCGGGGCTGAGCACAAGGTCCCCTCCCGCCATCCTTGGCCATAGTGCACGCGGCTACCGTTCCAAGCCCCCGCGACTTCTCTTAATACCGTTTCCTGACAGTCGTCGCTGCAATCCCCAACTCGTCACGGTATTTAGCCACTGTCCTCCTGGAAATCACCATATCTTTAGCCTTGAGAAGGTCAGCTAGCTTCTGATCAGAATATGGGCTTTTGGGATTTTCTGAAGTGATGATATCGCGCAAAGCAAGTTTAATCCCCTCGGTCGTGATACTAGAGTCGTTATTATGCCCTCTGCCCATTTTACTGGCAAAGAAAAATTTGAATTTGAAAATACCCCGGGGCGTTTGGATGTATTTATGGGATGTCGCCCGACTGACGGTCGACTCATGAACCCCAATTTCCTCTGCAATATCCCTTAATGTAAGCGGTTTTAGATAACGGATCCCAGAGCGGANNCTGCCGCGTTCAGTTTCTGTTCAACAAATTTGCGTGTTTCTGTCCCCTCTTCAAGGCTTAGAGCCTCACGGTAGACCTTGTTGATCCCCAACCGGGGTACGGTGATGTCATTAACTAGGATAATAAATTCCCCTTCGATCTCTTCAATCACGACATCCGGGACGACATAGCGCACATCTCCTGGGCCCGAAAAACTGAGGCCTGGTTTGGGATCCAGTTTACGCACCAAATCCGCCAGTTCCTGTACTTTACTTATGGAGATTTTCAGGGCATGGGCAATTCGTTGCAGACGCCCTGCCGCCAAATCTTTAAGATACTTTAATAGCTCTGGTAATTCAGGAGGATAGTTTGGAAGGAGCGGTAACTGCAAGCGAAGACATTCCTCTAAATTTCGAGCCCCTACCCCCAAAGGGTCAAGTGTCTGAACCAAGGCCAACGCTTCTTCGGCCGTTTTGAGGGAGACATTGGTTTCACGGGCAATATCTTCTAACGTCAACGTAAGACAGCCATTATCATTTAAGTTACCAACAATGTACTCTGCTACGAATAACGAAGCCGAGACTTTTTGAACATGGAGTTGTTCCAGCAAGTGCTCTAGAAGCGTAGGCGATGCAGCAATGAAGGGATCAAAGCGTTGTTTTTCCTCCACAACCACTCGTTCCTGACGAACGCGATTTTCATCCTGGTCATGAAAATAGTCCTGCCAATCCACTTCCCACTTCTCATCTGCTGGACGTTCCTCCTCTACAGTTGGTTCTACTTCCTCTTTAATATCCGAACTTTCTTCTTGGGTCTCCAACAAAGGATTCTCCAGAAGCTGCTCCTCAACATACGTAGAAAGTTCGAGTGCGGACAACTGTAAAATAGTAATTGCCTGGCGCAATTCTGGAGTCATAATAAGTTTTTGAGTTTGCTCTAGGTTTAAGCCATACCCTAACCGCACTTTTCTCCCCCCAAATTCTCAGGTAATACATGATCCTTATAATGTGCCTTACTATATATTTCCCGCCTTTTGGCTCCTGATTCGTTCAGCCAATTCATCGATTTTTCTCATCCGGTGATTGACACCGGATTTACCAACTTTTGGTCGCAGCATTTCTCCAAGTTCTTTAAAGCTGGCATCGGAATATTCCAGCCGAAGCTCCGCCATATCCAGTAATGTGGGTGGCAGAGACTGTAACCCAATTGTATCCGCGATTAGTTGGATGTTTTCCAGCTGACGCACAGCCGCATCCACAACTTTATCGATATTGGCAGTCTCACAATTGACCAGACGATTTACTTGGTTCCTTACATCTTTAAGCACTCGAATGTTTTCAAATTCCAAAAGGGCATGATGTGCTCCTATAAAGCCAATAAACTCAACAATATGTTCACTCTCTTTGATATAGACCACATACCAATGCTTACGCATGCTAACTTTAGACCCTAATTTGAAACGATTGACCAATTGACATAACGCGTTGGCATGTTGCTCATCATTACTGACAATTTCCAGGTGATAAGTTCCTTCTGGATTATTAATCGAGCCCCCAGCCAAAAAGGCCCCTCGTAAATATGCTTTTTGATCACAGCGCTTTTTAATCAGATTGGGAGCGATTTCATGGCAAATTTGTCCGCCTTCATCAACCAGGCCAAGGTTTTTTAAGTCTTCCAACCCACGAAGATGGATTCTTACCATGTATGAATTATTTTTACGGAGCCTAAGTTTGCGCCTGACCACAATATCCACCGGACGCTTGAGCACATCCTTAGCCAAGCGAAATATCTTACGTGCCACTGGAGCACTCTCTGTCGTTACATTCAGTGTGTACTGTTGATGAGCACTGATTTGGAGGGTTCCGTCCATGCGGGCCAACGCAGCCAGTTCCGCTAGCTCACAACATGATTTCTGACCGCTTAAACGCGCAAGTTCTTCTTTGGTGTCAGCACTAAAGGACAATTGCCCAACCCCCTTTCTATGCGATGCGCGAGGCACGAGGCGCGAGGTTCGAACATCTCCATTCGCGCATCGAGCATCGCGCCTCGCGCCTCGCTACGTATCTTTGCGGAGCTTTCGGGTGAGCAAATAAGAATCGATTAAGGCAATGCGCTCTCCCATGGGTTTTAAACGAAAAAGCAAACTAATAAGTTCCTTTGCTAAGCGTTCCGGATCGTGCCGAACGACATTTCTAGCTTGTACTAAATTTGCCTCATAATACTTGGCACCCAATAGCTCGACCTCTTGGGGATCATTAATAACTGGAGCGGCATCTTCCGCTATGTAACGTTTTAGAAGTGGCGCAGTAATTTTCCCCTTGGTGGCAAGGACTGCGTCTACAAAGCCTGAACCACAGTGGTCTAGAATTGCTTTAAGATGGTCAGACACCCTGTAACCGTCCGTCTCCCCTTTTTCCGTCATAACATTACATACATACACACATGGGGCTTTTACTTCTCGGATTTTCTCTCTGAGGCCTACCACCAGCAGATTCGGCAAAACACTCGTATAGAGGCTTCCTGGACCCAGAACAATAAGATCTGCCTCTTCAAGGGCTTGCAAGGCTTCAGGTAAAGGCCGGCAATCGTTGGGTTCAAGGTAAACTCGCTCAATCTTTCCTTTGGTGACCCGAACCGCTGTTTCTCCAGCGACACGGGTCCCGTCCTCCATGTCCGCCATCAGTACTACTTGTTCCAACGTGGAGGGAAACACCTTACCACGGATAGCAAACACTTTACTGACCTGTTCGATGCCTTTTTGAAAATCCCCAAAGGTATCGGTTAGCCCTGCCAGAAGCAGGTTTCCCAAACTATGCCCCTTAAGTGCACCGCTTTCAAAACGGTAAGAGAAGAGTGTGTCCATGATGTCCTCTGTATCAGCCAAAGCCACTAGGCAATTCCGAACATCTCCCGGTGGTTGAATACCCAGTTCATCACGTAATTTTCCCGAACTTCCACCATCATCCGAAACCGTTACAATGGCGGTGAGGTTACAAGTGTATTGCTTAAGACCGCGCAGGAGAGCTGAAAGACCTGTACCTCCACCAACTACTACAATCTTTGGTCCTCTAAGCAAATGATTGCGCGTGTAAATCACATCAACAATTCTTCCTTCGTTATCTGGGAGTACAGACGAAATAATGGAGTATAGCAGGCGTTTAAAACCTATTATAATTGCAGCGATTCCCAAGACGCTGATGATTGCACCGGTTGGCACGGCAATATGCGGCGTACTGCCCGTGACCTCGTAAATAACCGTCCTAAACTGTAACTCTGCGTAGCCAAG
>PKWS01000386.1 GCA_003132105.1 Desulfosporosinus sp. | reverse complement strand
GGCTTTGACTTTGTCGATCAAGGGCATGGAATATGGGACGGCGTTAAATCTACGATGGCAACCTTAAGTCACAGCACGATCAGCCTTAAAAGACATGAAAATACGATTGTAAGCCTCTCAGCTCCTTTGGGTTTGGCACTGGCGTACACAATTTGGCGAAAGCCAGGCTTACGGCTATTAGCGCTTGTTGGTGCGGTAGGGGCAGCCGTGAACAATTTTGAGCTGGAAGTGGCTACCAAGGATGAGTTATCGTATGAGGACGATGCTTTTAATTTTGTTACGGACAAGGAATATTAAGGCAGTACTTCAAATTATCTTTTAATTAAGTTTTCGAGATAGGTTACTAACCGTTAAAAGAGTCCTTCGTCCATTTAAAGACGAAAGACTCTTTTGCTTATGTCTGTATAGTTTGCCATACTTGTATCAGATTTTGATCTCATGTTTAAGGTGATTAACCTCGGAAGGATGTTCCTGATTGATAGCTTCCACCACCGAAATAGAGGAATTCATAACATTTTGTCAAATTATAGTATAGAAATAAGTCGCAGTGGTTTTGTCTACGGGATTGTTGGTCGAATCGGATGAAGACACAAGGGGGTAGGACGATGGAAGACTTGAAAAACAAGGTATATATCGAGATTCTGGATGGAATTATGGAAAATCATCACATTGGAATCATTATGGTAGATACCTTGGGCAATATTAATGAAGTTAACAAAACCTACCTGGAAATACTGGGCCTTAAGGAAGAAGATGTATTGAACAAGCACATCTTAGAGGTTACGCCTCACTCTCGGCTCCCGGAGGTATTGAGAACCAGAGAGGTACATCTGGCTGAACATTGGCTGGTAAACGGCCATGATACCATTGTCTTTCGTATGCCTTTATATAAAGATGGAAAAATGATTGGAGCGATGGGACAAAGCCTAGTTTTGGGTGCTGCGGGGGTGAAGATTCTTGCTAAGCAGCTGAAAGATTTAGAAAGAGAACTGAACGTTTATAAGGATGTGGTCAGCAGTATATACAGTTCCAGATATTGCTTTGATAATATTGTGGGTGAGGATGCAAACCTGCGCAATGTCAAATCCATAGCCCAGCGAGCTTCGAATACCGGATCTACTGTTCTTATAATGGGGGAAAGCGGCACTGGCAAGGAGCTTTTCGCCAATGCCATTCACCAGGCCAGTCCGCGGACGGATCGTCCATTTGTCAGGGTGAACTGCGCTGCGTTGCCTGATAATCTTTTGGAATCAGAGTTATTTGGCTATGAAGAGGGTGGCTTTACCGGAGCGCGCAAGGGAGGAAAACCAGGCAAATTTGAAATGGCCGACCATGGGACAATATTTTTGGACGAAATTGGGGATATGCCTCCGGCAATGCAAGCCAAATTGCTCATAGTTTTGCAGGAGCGTGAAGTTGAGCGGGTGGGAGGGACCAAACCCATTCGGGTGGATGTTCAAGTTATAGCAGCCACCAACCGTAATTTAGAAGATATGATGAAAAAAGGTAAATTTAGAGAGGATCTCTATTATCGCTTGAATGTGGTAACTCTAAATGTTCCATCACTGCGTGAACGACGGCAGGATATTTATCTATTGATCAACTATCTCTTGCCTAAACTGAACCAGCGTTTAAATACCCAGGTGAAGAAAGTATCCCCAGAAGCATTACAGCTTCTTGGGAGATATGAGTGGCCGGGTAATGTACGGGAGTTGGAAAATTTATTGGAGAGAGCCATTAATTTGGCAGACATGAATCAAGATTCTTGTCTTAGTCCTGAGGATTTTCCTTCGTTATCGAGAATGGTGGTGGAACCGGCGCCAAGCATCGAGCCCGGTGGCAAAGAGAGCGTTGATAACCTAGGTGAAGCGGTAGGGAAAATAGAAGAGGAAACCATCCGGCGTGTTTTACAGAAAACCAACAATAACAAGGCTCAAAGCGCTAAAATTCTGGGTTTAAATAAATCGGTTCTGTATCGTAAATTAAGAAAGTATAGTTTAATGTCTGATTAGTAATTGTCTTTTCGTCAACTCACACTATAGTTGCATTTTGCAACCCTTGTCTTAAAAAAGGTCTCAATTTGGGACTAAGAAAATGTATAATAATCTTTTCACAAAAAGCTGTATCTTCGCAATATTGCGAAAATACAGCTTTTTGTTTTATTGATGTACCCTTGGCATGCTTATTGCATAAATAAGCGTACAAGGAAAACAAAGGCGGTGAGGGGTGGATAGGTAGGAGAATACTTTTCTATATATGAAGAGGAGGAATACTAATAATAGTGGAAATTAAGAAAGTTGGAGTATTGGGTGCGGGCACCATGGGTTCTGGAATTGCTCAAGTAAGCGTTGAAGCAGGATATATTGTAGTTTTAGTAGATGTAGTACCAGAAATATTAGAAAAGGCAGTTAACGGTTTAAACAAAGCATGGGCCAAAGCAGTGGAAAAAGGTAAAGTGACCGCCGAAACCCTGGCCAATAATAATGCCCTGCTAATCAGCAGCACAGATATTAACGATTTTAAAGATGTCGACATTGTAATCGAAGCGATTGTAGAGAACATTGATATCAAGAAGAAAATTCAAAAACAGCTCGGTGAGATTTGTAAGGCCGATGCCATTTTAGTTACCAATACCTCAGCTCTAAGTATTACTGAGATCGCTGCAGCAACCAACCGCCCCGACAAAGTGTTGGGAATGCATTTCTTCAATCCGGTAGTCATGATGAAATTAGTAGAAGTAATTCCGGGCGCTGTAACAACCGATGATGCTGTGCAGGCAGTCATAGAATTAGCCAAGAAAATTGGCAAAGAACCAGTACTAGCTAAAGAAAGTCCTGGCTTCATAGTCAACCGCATTTTGGTTCCTTATATTAATGAAGCGGCTAACGTTTTCCAAGAAGGCATCGCTTCAGCGGCAGAAATCGATAAAGCCATGAAACTGGGCGCAGGAATGCCTATGGGCCCTTTGGCATTGGCTGATATGGTCGGAATAGATATTGTTTTGGCAGTATGTGAATCTTTCGTTAAAGAATTTGGCGATTCCAAATACCGTCCTTCGTTGGCATTTAAACAAAAAGTACGTGCTGGACACCTAGGTATTAAGACTGGCAAAGGCTTTTATGACTACAGCAAGTAGGCAGAACCGGTGAGCTATAATTCGATCGATACCCAACACAATGGAAGGGAGGTTGAAATATGGAATTCAAAAACCTCATTTTGGAGAAAGAAGATTATCTAGCCATACTCTATATTAACCGACCCAAAGCCATGAATGCTCTCAATGGTGAAACCTTGTACGAACTGGAAGTAGCGGTTAAAGATGTCAAAGCGGATTCCAACATCAAGGTTATGATCGTAACAGGAACGGGGGACAAATCATTTGTGGCTGGGGCTGACATTACTTTTATTCTTCCACTTTCTCCAGCTGAGGGAAGATTCTTCTCTGATCTAGGAGAAAAGGTAATGCGACAGTTAGAACTTCTGGAGAAACCTGTAATTGCTGCTATCAACGGCTTTGCACTCGGCGGGGGTTGCGAGTTGGCTATGTCCTGCTGCTACAACTGATAAGTCTGAAGGAATGAGTGCTTTTGTTGAAAAGAGAAAACCGCAGTTTATGGGTAAATAACAAATAACAAGGAGGGATCGACTTGGATTATAAGAACCAGTACGAGAGCAAATTAGTATCTGCTGATGAAGCTGTCAAGGTTGTTAAATCCGGCGATGTTGTTCATTACGGTGAATTCATGATGGCTTCTCATGTTTTGGATGCGGCTTTGGCCAAGAGAAAAGATGAACTAGAAGGGGTAAACATTAGAACGGTTACCTGTCCCTTTCCACCGCAAACAGTTGTAAATGATCCAGAAAGAAAACATTTTATTTATAATGATTGGCACTTTCAGTGGGGCTAGCAGAAAGCTACATGATAAAAATATGTGTAACTATATTCCGCTGACCTATCACGAAGGTCCCAGCTTTTATGACAGGGGCTACGTGCCCGTTGACGTAGCATTGATCAAGGTTACTCCTCCCGATCAACATGGCTATGTAAACTTGAGTACATCTAATTCCATTACTCATGCTTTCTGTGATGCTGCTAAAATAGTTATTGCTGAAGTAAATGAGTCCGCACCGAGATGTTTGGGTGGCTCAAGGGAGACCTTACATGTATCCGAAATCGACTATTTCGTCCAGGGCGACAATAGACCCCTAATGCAGCTTCCCGAAACACCTATATCAGAGGTGGATAGAGCAATCGCCGCAATTATTTTAGGACAAATTGAGGATGGTGCCTGCCTGCAGTTAGGGATCGGAGCTATGCCTAATGCAGTTGGCGCAATGATAGCCCAATCAGACTTAAAAGACCTGGGTGTTCATACTGAAATGTTGGTAGACTCATATGTGGATATGTACGAAGCTGGAAGAATTACTGGTCTCCGCAAACAGCTTAACAAAGGTAAGATGGTATATACCTTTGCCATGGGAACCAAGAAGCTCTATGATTTCCTAGATAATAATCCAGTTTGTGCAATTTACCCAGTCGATTATATTAACGACCCCGACATAATTTGTCAAAATGATAACATGATTTGCGTTAACAACGCTTTAGAAGTGGATCTTTATGGTCAGGTCGCATCTGAGTCTTCAGGAATACGGCAGATTTCAGGAACCGGTGGCCAGTTAGACTTTATTTATGGGTCATATAAATCCAAGGGGGGTAAAGGTCTGATCTGCCTTACCTCTACCTTCGTTGATAAGGAGGGCAAGATGCACTCGCGTATCAAGCCTACTCTGACTCCTGGGGCGATTGTTACCGTTCCTAGGAGTATGAATTATTATGTAGTCACTGAATACGGGATAGCCATGCTTAAGGCAAAGAGTACATGGAAAAGAGCCGAAGCATTGATAAATATTGCTCATCCTGATTTACGTGATGAACTAATTAAAGAAGCGGATGCCAATAAAATTTGGGTAAGAAGTAACAAGATATCCTAAGGCAGTAGTTCACCCGAATTCTGGGTGTAATATTAAACTTAATAAAGGGAGATTATTCTTATGGCAATGGAACTTAATGAAGTTGTAATGGTTAGCGCGTGTAGAACAGCTATTGGTGCTTATGGAGGTTCACTCCAACCAGTAGCGGCCAATGAATTGACTAAGATTGTGGCTACTGAGGCTATTAAGAGGGCGGGAATTGACCCGAAACAGGTCGATGAAATCGTGGCTGGAATGTGCTTAGGTCATGGTAATGGCTCTTGTCCACCCCGTATTGTGGCTATGCAAATAGGTATGGATCCCAAATCAAGTGCCTGCATGGTCAACCAGAACTGCGCATCAGCAATGAGAGCTGTGGAAATTGCTGCCATGAAACTGCAACTGGGCAAATACGATATAGCACTAGTAACCGGTACAGAAAGTATGAGTAATATCCCTTACATTTCTACGACTTCCCGATGGGGTGCAAGAATGGGCGATGTCAAACTTCAGGACGCCATGCTTGTAGATGGACTGGTATGCCAACTGGCCGGTTCCCACATGGGCGGAACTGCTGAAAATATTGCTGAACAATATGGAATTACCAGAGAAGAATGTGATGCGCTAGCACTTCTCAGCCATCAGAGGGCAGTAAGGGCTATTGATGAAGGTCGTTTCGAGAGAGAGATTGTTCCTGTTCCAGTGAAAAAAGGGAAGAAAGAATACGTGTTCAAAAATGACGAACATCCTATACGGGGAGCAAGCCTAGAATCTATGGCTAGACTGAAACCCGTGTTTAAGAAAGACGGAGTTGTAACTGCTGCCAACGCTTCTGGGCTTAATGACGCTGCTGCCGCTGTAGTTTTGATGACTAAGAAAAAAGCGGAAGAACTAGGCATTAAACCTTTGATGAAACTTATTAATATCTGTGATGAAGGTGTAGAAGCACGCGTTATGGGCTTAGGCCCCGCAGCTGCTATACCCAAATGTTTGAAAGAAGCAGAAATGAAGTATGAAGACGTTGATTACTGGGAAATTAACGAAGCCTTTGCAGCCCAAGTAATTGGTGTTGGCAAGAAGATTAAAGATGAAGCAGGTATCACGTTGAATATAGGTACCTTTGAGCAGGACGGCAACATTAATACCAATGGTTCTGGAATTGGTTTAGGACATCCGGTGGGTGCTACTGGACTGCGTATAATTGTCAGCCTCTATTATGAATTGGAAAGACTTGGAAAAACAACTGGCGGAGCTTCCCTTTGCGTAGGTGGAGGAGCAGCTATGGCTTCCCTGTGGACTAGAGATATATAGAGCTTCCTTTCTATAATCTATATTGGGGGTGATGGTTTTGTTAGGCCATCATCTACCCTTTTTACAAATGAAGTTAAAAATTGGTGGAAAATAAATATTAATATTGGAGGGAATGGAAATATGGCTTCTAAATTTGCAGTTAATAATATTAGAGATTTTGAATTTATTATTCAAGAATGGCTTCCGACTGAGGGCGTTTTTAACTACCCGCAGTTTGCTGACTATTATTCCAGAGATGATATTAAATCAGTCCTAGAGCCCGTTCTAAAAATGTGCAAAGTAGTAATTGAACCGACCAACGACGAAAATGAGACCAATCCAGCTACGTTTGCTAACGGCAAGGTAACAACCCCGCCCAGCTTCGGACCGCTTTTCCACAAGTTGCAGAAAGAAGGCTGGGGTACCAGCAATATCGATAATTCACCCGATGCCATGGTATTACCGGAAATGTTGAATGCCGCCGTTTGGGAACTGATTTGTGCAGCTAATCCTACCTTTATGCCATATATTTTGCTGACGTCTGGAGCTGCCAATTTAATTCAGAGCTTTGGCGATGATAAAGTAAAAGCCATGTTCCTTCCTAAGATGATGGATGGAACATGGTCTGGAACTATGTGTCTAACCGAGCCAGGCGCTGGGTCTGATGTAGGTGATATTATTTCCAAGGCTTATCCGACCGACGATCCACGAATTTTCAAGATCAAAGGCAATAAGATATTTATAACGGGCGGGAATAATGATTTTACGGAAAATATCATCCATCTCTACCTCGCTCGTGTTGAAGGTGCCAAGCCGGGTACCGGCGGTATCTCTCTGTTCGTAGTCCCTAAGTTATGGGTCAACGAAGATGGTAGCTTTGAAGACAACGATTTCGAGAACACTGGGATAGAGCAGAAAATGGGCCAACATGGTTCGGTCACTGCTTCTTTGGCAGCCGGGGAAAACGGTAATTGTCGCGGTTGGTTGCTAGGTATTGACCCTCTTAAAAACGAAGGCAAGGGCGAAGGAATGACTCAGATGTTCCAAATGATGAACATGGCCCGCATGGAAACTGGCCATATGGCTCTGTCCTGTATTATCAACGCATTTGCTAATGCCCGTGATAATGCCAAAGAAAGAGTTCAGGGCCGACTGCTGACCGATCCTAAGGCTGGTAGGGTAGCCATTATTAACCATGAAAACAC
>PKWS01000154.1 GCA_003132105.1 Desulfosporosinus sp. | reverse complement strand
TTTTTTCTTTACTTTTCTGCTAATCGGGCCATATCCTACTCATCATCGAGTTAAGAATAATCGCCAGACTCACTTTAAACATATAGTACCCGCTCTTAAACGGCGTAATAGACGAACTTCCAGACAGCCGTACATCCATTTCTACCGAGATTTCGATCACCCGCAACCTATTTTTAACCAAGGTTACAATCGAATCGGGTTCTGGGTAATCTGTGGAGTAATGCGTGGACACTACCTGCAAGGCCTTCTGATTATAGGCCCGAAATCCAGACGTAGGATCCGTGTAAGTTTTGCGAACCACGGACTGGATTGTTTTACTTAAGAAATAAATCCCTAAGCGTCGTGGCCATGCCGATTTGTATGACGTTTTCGCTAAAAAACGCGATCCGATAGTTACATCCGCTTCCCCAAGGAGTACAGGATCAACTAATTTCTTAATTTCTTCGGCTCGGTGTTGCCCATCACCATCAACTTGCAAGGCCACATCATAGTGATTTTTTACGGCATAAAGAAACCCAGTCTGAACTGCTCCTCCGATTCCAAGGTTAACCGGCAAGGAGATTACCTTTGCGCCCTGCGCTCGAGCAGCCTCTGCTGTTTGATCGGTCGAGCCATCATCAATAACGAGCACATCGAGCCAAGGGGATGTGTTTTTTAGATTCTGAACCACCTGACCGATATTTTCTACTTCATTTAAGGCGGGAACAATAGCTAAAATTCTTTTCATAGTACTTCGTCATGCACGTCCTTACAATGGCTTATTTTCCATGCTGTGAACAGTTCTTTCTTCCAAGTTTTTTAATTCATCCTCGATCAGGGCGATCCGTTGGATTAAAACCCGATTGTTCGAACTTAATTTGGAAATTGCTAGGGAAAAATGAATGCACAAGACAAAAACTAGCACCCCAAAAATCACGAAGAGCGCGGACGGGGCATAATAAATCCCCATCAGACCAGCTAGATACTCAATCCCTTTTCTCCATAAAGAAAAAAAGATCATCCCTAGACCAGCGACAATCCAGATGAGAGAGTATTCAACAGCCAAACGCCGCCGTCGGACTTGCTCTACGATAAAGCCGGTTACAAGTAAGCTGGTTATAATAGCGGCCATCTGAACGCGTGACATTTATACCCTTCTTCCTGTTCGCTGATTAGTTTTATACAGTTTTCCTATTCCTTCAAGAGCCGTAACGACAACTAAGGATCCCAAGAGGATCATCGCGGGCATCACTGGCAGACGATACCGAGCGCCGGAGACAACCGTGATCATGCTCACTACAAAACTATAATAGCCCGCAAACAGCAAAAGAAAGCTGTATTTTTTCAAACGGAAAAGGCTAAGGAATACCCCGGAGAGACCCAAAAAGAGATACCATTTATCCAGTGGATCTCCCTGCATTTTGTAGGCTTGTCCTTCAATGGGAAGAACTGGTTGCCAGAAGAGGTTCTTTTCTTTGGCTAGTGTGCGCTGCAGAAACCGCACAGGATGCTGAACTATATACGACACTGCCAATTGCTTATATTCCTTTTCTTGTTCTGAGATCGGCAATTTTTCGATACGTGCTTTCACTTCGGGGTCAAAGCTCGGTTGAGCGAAATAAAAGTAATTGTCCGTAACCGTCAATGGGTTATTCCCTAAGTAAAACTCATAGGAACCATAATTTGACACCGCAATAAACTGATGGTATTTGATCCCGTTACGGATCCACCAAGGACTCATGACCACAACCGTCATCATAACGATTATGGCAAAATCTCGCAGAGCCGTTTTTAAACGCCAACGATGGATCCACAAGATCCAAAATCCCAAGACAGGGAAATAAAGCAACAGTAACGGACGAACGAGATTCGAGATCCCGATGGCCGCCCCTAAGAGCAAGAGGGTTATGATTTTTGGCCGTTTCCCTTCTTGCGCATAGAGAGCCAATAGATACAGGAAAAGCGTGATCGTAAAAACGTAGGTGGTCTCTGTGAGGACGTACATACCCCAAAAAGCAAACAATGGGTATCCTAGGGTCAACCCATAAGGGATCCAGGCATAACCCTTACCAAACAATAATTCCCCAGTCTTATAGGCGAGCACCGCACTAGCAGCGCCGAGTACAGCGTGCAGAACAATTATGACCATACCATAACTCTTAAAGCCAACCATCCCATAGACCAAGGCTAGGAGCAAAGGATAGACCGGACCAACCACATACTCTCGTGTTTGGGCAACTNNCTTACACTATACGATTTAATATAGAGAAGCTCTATACCTAAGGCGATGAAAAACAAGAGTCCCGTAATCCACAGCCGGTTATGCCGTTTATCCAATGACGTGTCCATCCTCCTAAATTTACAATACTTACAAGGCAACATTCACCCTATCATATTTTGTATCCACCGCCAAGCTCAGCTCCAATTCAACGTTTCAATAGTTAGCGTTACAGTGGCTGATAAACTGTCCCATTAAGAACAGAATCAGGAACAACGCTAATACCACCGAGAGCGGTTACTATGCTGCTCGATGACGCTTTGCTGCGCACATAAGATGTACCTTCATTTGTGGTTTTGTTGGTGAGTACAATACCCGCATTATACATAGCAGCAAGGGGGGCTCCGGCTAAAGCATCGATTGCAGTTTCTCCATTTGCCACGAAAACATGATCATACTTTAGAACGCCGTCGAATGCCTTGAGCACTGCAACGTTCGTATCGTAAGCTGTATTACCGCAGTAACGATTAACTGCTCCAGGAAGTTGTGCTTTAACGGTGTCAGCAACAACTCCCGTTCCACCAATGATGTCGGATTCGGTAATAGTTGCTTTTACACTGTCAAGGAAGGTTTTCACATTAACAGGAAGAGCGCCTTTTTCAGTAAGAATGATTGGCATTCCTTGTGCGCCTGCAATAGAAGCTACCGAAAGTGCGTCAGCTGGAGTGATGTTTTGATCACCGGTAGCTACGGCAATCTTGGTAAATACGCCCATATTCTTAGCAATATTTACAGCAGTGTCATATTGTGTGGTGCCACCGAGAGGCACGACATTAACCGCATTTGGTAGTGTTTTAAGCTCGTCGAGTACGCTTTGCTTAATCACTGCCGTACCAGAAACAACGTAAACTGTCTTAACCTTCAGGCGTATCAACTCTGCTTTGGCGAATGGATTTAATTTCCCTCCTTCAGTCAATAAGATGGGTGCGTTGAATTTTGCAGCAAGCGGTCCTGCTGCAAGGGCATCCACCATGTTAGCGGACAAGCCAGGCGCGAGGATAGCATTGTCGGAGGTGCTGGTCCAACCTTGATCAGCAATCTTAGCGGCGGTTTCATATTGATCCAAGCCACCGAGGCGGAGGATTGGAGTGATATTCGAGACTTTTGTTTNNGCAGTCGCGGTCGAAGAATTTATACCCTCAAGGGCCAAAGCATCCGCTTCCGCTAAGAGATTGCCATAGGAATTAAGGATTTTCTGGGAGACAATCGTCTTATCGGTAACCAACGGGCTATTATAGGCGGTTATATAAAATCCTAAGGCATAATAGGAACCCCAACGAGCATAGTTGTACCAGTAATCTCCGTTAGCAGCATCCGCACCGGGACCCCCACCGGTAGAAATCAACGAACTTTGATCGATCACCAGATCCCCCATATGAGTCGGAGTCGGTGTACTCCAGAAACTGGCGAGGCTGGGAGGATTCACCGGAGGCAAAAGAGATTGGGAGAGTTTTGTGGCTCCGGGGGCGAACGTAATAGCGCTATTGTATTTCTGNNGAACCCCAATTGTTGTAAGCCCACACGGCAAAATACCAGTTTTCTAAAACGTTGCGATCCCCGTTTCCAATCTTGGGGGTAGCTCGCCACTTCTGGTTGAGGATTTGGCAACCCACCTCAAGGTTATAATTAATATCGTTTTTCAGTCTATCCACGGTTACTTTGTCATTGGGATCATAAGAAGAAATCTGCATAATCCCAATTCCTATACCGTCAACTCCCATCAAAGGTTGATCTGTTAAAGGTTGTCCGGTCGCTGGATCCAGTTTATATTGTTTCCACCCGCTCTCCATCCAGACAATGGCTTTGAGGAGTACGGGAGGAATATTATATTTATTGGCCATAACCTCTATTTTTTTACCGATGTCATTGTAGTAAGGAGTTAGATCGACTGCCGCTGAAACCGGTTTGGCCGGAATTAGCTGCATAAAAAAGAATCCGATGATAAGTACTGCCATGATCTTCCTGAATTGATGTGAACGCATATTTCCTACCCCTTCCTTACTGTGCCCGAAGTAATGGACTTATCCCTTATCCATTTCTTATTCGACACGAAAGGAGAGAGTTCCTCCCTAAGGATGTAACTAAAAACTAAACCCGCCCACCGGTTAGGTGATGCGGGTTAGATGCTTCGAATGAAGCTCACAGATGTCTCACTACTTTCTTCTTGAATCCAACCATCTCTTTTATAGAAACGGATAGCTCGTTCATTCCAAGCTAAAGCGGATAATCCTACCTTTTTAAAGCCCTCACGTTTCATTTGTGCACAAAAATGGCTAGTTAGTTTATTAGCTATGCCAATTCCTCTAGAGTTTGAGTCAACCCCAATAGCCAATAGCCTTGCAGATACAAATGTATTGTATAGATTGGGGTTACTTTCTCTTTTAGGGGACGTAAATAATGTCTTTATGGCAACAAGAATATATCCTAACCTTTTGGTAATATGTTTCCTTACATAAGCGTCCATTAAATATTTCTTCATCACGAGCAAGGATAATACTATAAAATTCTGATGGTAAAACTGGTAGAAAGGTTCACTGTCTATAGTACCGAGCAGAAAGCCAACGGGTCTTCCGTTACATTTTGCCACGAATCCATAGTTAGTAGGGGAATTCACAAATTGGGCGCAAAAGAGCTTAAGGAATTTAGGGCCCATGTGACCAAGGAAGTGAGCTGCAAAGGCATCTTCGTATAATCGGGCAATTTCTGGTAAGTCATTTAGTCTTATGGGATCTACCATAATATCTAGCTTATAATGATGTTTCTGTTTCAACACGTAAAAGAACACTCCTTACCCTGCTCTAATTTAGCCGATGACTATCACAGCTAAGATAACCATAAATTGCAAAGATATCCATTGATTCCTTGATTTATATTTTATCAAAGAGTTATTAGTTTCCCTTGTTTATGGTGTGTCAATTGTGTGAAGATCGGCTTGACTGCTCTAACAATCACCAAAGTTAAATCCTCCCTAAGTTACCCCATTAGGGTTACCTAGAGAAGCCGATTCGCAACATGACACTGATGCCTAGTACGCCCCTTTGCCGGAGAATACGACAGAGAAAGTTTTCCAAAGAATCAATAGATCTAGCCAGAAACTCCAGCGCCTGACATAGTCCACATCATAGGCCAGTGTTTCTCCCAAGGTTAGCTCACTCCGTCCGTTCACCTGGGCCAATCCGGTGACCCCGGGCAAGACGTTGAGACGCAGGCGTTGTTCCGGTGTGTAGTGTTTTACGATATCCGGAACTTCAGGGCGAGGTCCTACAAGACTCATATTCCCACGGAAAATATTAAGGAGCTGTGGCAATTCGTCCAAACTGGTTTTACGCAAGAACTTCCCACTGCGTGTGACCCGGGGATCATCCTTCTCCTGGAAAACGAAGTTTTCTAGGTTCGTCACGTTTTCCAGCTTTGACTTCATTAAGTCATCGGCATTCGAAATCATCGTCCGGAATTTGTAAATGGTGTAGAGCTTGTCCCCGCGTCCCACGCGTGTTTGTGTAAAAATGGCCGATCCCGAAGAATCCATGCGAATCCACAGGACAATGAAAAGCCACAACGGAGATATGATCACAAGGAGAACAGCGGCAACTAAAAGGTCCAGCAGCCGCTTCAGAACAAGTTGCCAGCGGGATCTCTGACCCATCCGTTTGTCTCCTTTCTCACACGAACCCAGCGTCCTCTTACTTCCGGAAACGCTCCACAATTCGCTTGACCGCATCAACGACATCGCTCGCGTCTTGCTTACTCATCTTTGGATACAAAGGCAAGGAGATAATCCGCTCGAAGACGCCCTCCGCGACCGGGAAATCCCCCGGTTTATATCCATACGTGTCCCGGTAATACGGATGCATATGAAGCGGAATAAAGTGAACACTTGTCCCTATATTCTCTTCTTTAAGTGCATCAATAAATTTTCCACGATCTATCGATAGCTTATCCAGATTCAGCTTGATGATATACAAGTGCCAAGCATGCCGCGCATAATCGAGTTCAATCGGTACTTCAAGCTCCGGCAATTTTCCGAACTCCACATTATAATAGTTGGCAATTTCCTGGCGTATCCCTTGCATCCGTTCAAGTTTAGCCAACTGAGATAGTCCCAGCCCTGCCATAATGTCTGACATGTTATCTTTGTACCCCGGAGAAAGGATTTCATAGTACCACGAACCCACTTCAGTATACCGATTCCAGGCGTTCCGGCTCATACCGTGGGTACTCATTACGCGGATCTTATTATACAAGACTTCATCATTCGTTGTGACCATGCCGCCTTCGCCGGTGACTAGATTCTTGGTGGCGTAAAACGAGAAAGCGGTGGCGTCCCCGATCGAACCAATCGTTTTCCCTTTATACTGAGTATAAACGGCATGGGCCGCGTCTTCCAGTACAAAAAGGTTATGTTCTCGGGCAATAACCATGATTTCATCCATTTCACAGGGGTGCCCTGCCACATGCACGGGGATAATGGCTTTAGTTCGGGACGTTATTTTCTCTCGAATTTTCTTTGGATCAATGTTCATCGTGACAGGATCAATATCGACAAACACCGGTTTAGCCCCTGTATGAATCACCACATTAGCTGAGGCTGCAAAGGTCATCGGGGTGGTCAAAACTTCGTCCCCTTCGCCAATACCGGCTGCCACAAGGGAAAGATGCAACGCGGCGGTACAAGAGTTAAGCGCCACAGCATATTTTGCTCCGACATATTCGGCAAACTGTTTCTCAAATTCCATGGTTTTGGGACCCTTAGCGATCCAGCCTGACTTTAGAGCGTCCACGACCTCAGCGATATCGTCCTCTTCAATCAAAGGGAGGGCGTAGGGTAGGAATTCTTGACGTGTACTCACAACTTATTCCTCCTTTTTAGAAGCGCTTACTATGCTTCCACGTTCATTTTAATTTTCCTCAAGAATGACCTTAAATCTTCTTTGCATTTAGAAAACCTCATTTAGTGGATTTGCTTTGAACTTATCCGACCTCTGGCCTCTGACTTCTGGTTTATATTCCGAGTTCCCTGAGCCACTTCTGGATAATTTCTGACCAGGTATAATGGTCTTTGACAAACTGTCGCCCTTTTCTACCCATCTCACGGCGGTCAGGATTCTCCTTCAGTTCGACAATGGCCCGCGCTAAAGCTTCGCTGTTCTCCGGCTCAACAACCACACCGCCACCCGAAGAAAGGACCAGTTCAGCCGCCTCCCCTTCCCCAGAATAGATTACTGGGACTGCTGAGCCGAGCGCGGGGAACATTTTCGAGGGCCGAGCCCCCTCGAAGAGCTTATGTTTCTTCAACGGAACAATACTAGCGGAAGATAAGGAGAAATATCTCGGCATTTCCTGAACAGGTTGAAAGTCTACAAAACTAACATTTGATAATCCCTTTTCCTTCACGAGCGCTTCGAGCATTGGCTTCTCCGTACCATCGCCCACAAATAGGAATCGAAGGTCTGTCTTATCTTTCAGTATTTCTGCAGTTCGGATAACGGATTCAAGGCCCTGAGCATAGCCCATGGTTCCGGCGTAAATCAAGACAAAATCTTCCTCTTTAATACCTAGCTTCTTAGCCATCTCAACATCGCGTTCCCGCGGTGCAAATAGTTCGAGATTCACCCCGTTCGGTAAAAAAGTCACTTTTTCCTTGGGAACGCCGCGTTCCACCAGTGACGTACGAATTCCTTCTGTTTGGGTGGATATCTTCCACGCTTTGCGGTAAAGTAGTTTTTCCAGTCCCTC
>PKWS01000078.1 GCA_003132105.1 Desulfosporosinus sp. | reverse complement strand
CCACCATGGGGGGTTCAGCTCATCGGTGAGAATGAGCCACCCTGTTGCTGGGTGAGCCACACAAACTGTGCGATTCAACCAGCACAGGGGGCCCAACGATTACTTCAACACGTTATTGTTGAATTCCCTTGCGTTTACGCATGGAGTCCTGGCCATCTATTAAAATGATGTACGAATCATGCACGATCCGATCAAGGATTGCGTCCGCCAAGGTGCCTTCACCGATCTTTCCGTGCCAGCCTGCTGGCGCAAATTGTGAGCAAAAAATGGTTGAGGTCTTTTGATGTCTTGCTTCAACAATCTCTAGAAGGTCACGTGCTTCGCTGTTACTTAAGGGTATTAGCAGCCACTCATCAAGAATTAACAGGCTTACTTTCTTGTACTGGTTCATGACCTTCTGGAAGATACCTTCACCTCGGGCGACTGCAAATTCATTGAGTAGGTCTGGCAGGCGGATGTATTTGACCGTGTAAAAGTTGCGACAAGCTGCAATTCCAAAGGCGCAGCTCATGTAAGTTTTGCCAGCACCGGATGCGCCAAGAATAATAAGGTTGTGTTTTTCTTGCACATAATTACAGGTTGATAGACGTGTAATTTCAGCTCTCTCAAGCTTTCTGTCAGCATGGTATTCTATATTCTCGATACAGGCATCGCTAAAATGGAGTGCTGATCTTCGAATAAGGCGGTCTAATTTATTGTTTTTTCTTCTAGCCCATTCCGTATCCACCATAAGGCCAAACCTTTCTTCAAAGGATAGGTCTTTGAAGGATGGATCTTCTAATTGCTTGCGATAGGATTCAGCCATAGAAGGTAGTCTGAGCTCATTCAGTTTTGTTATTGTCGTTTCGTTCACCATTATGAGTTCCTCCCATAATAGTCTGCACCCCTTGTAAATCCGAATTCTGCAGACGTATCGTTAGGAACAGTTTCTTCTCTGACGACTTTATCCTGACTCGTTTTTAGAATCGTCTGGATGCTTTTGTAGCTAGGATTTGGCGTATAGGATAACGCTTTTTCACAGGCAGCTTCAAGACGGTTCACGGCGTATTTGTCAGCCAGCTTGAGTAGAGCCATACATGATCTGTAGCCTTGTTGTTCTACTTTGTGCGACGTGAGAATTGCTTGGACAGCTATGGATATACCTCGGACAAGCTTTAAAAGCCTTAGAAATGCCTTCTAGGGCTTTACTTATTTACAAAAAAAGCCCCTCACAAGGAGGGGTATATGAAATAGAGAAGGAGGAATGAGAAAAAACTTTTATGTAAACCGCTAGTCTTGCGGTAAGTCATCTGCTGTATTTATCATAAACCTATATTTATTACCGTTCAATAAACTTTATGTGAAGAATATGTGAAACCTTATAATGGAAAATATACTGAAATGCCATATGAAAAACCTGGAGGCTTTACTGCATCCATACTCCATTTCTACCACCTCAAGGCCCCAGCGCAATACTAAGGGCGTACTCTTTCAATTATTGATTAAAAAATATGATACTAGACATAATATTTGGGCAGCACCAACGAAAGGGGGACCCTTGGGATGATAAAAATAAATGATCTTCCTGAAATTGGGTGTTTTTGGTACTCTGTAATTCCTATGTATCGTAATGTCATGGATGGTGTTGAATGATTAAAAATATCCATCAACAGTTCTAGCGATACTCCATTTTTATAAGCATGATAGCCAAACGTTTTTCTCATAGTATGTGTGCCAATTTCTCCGGAAACAATGATTCCTTTGCTATTTCTTTCAACAAGACCAAGATCTTCTGCGGCATTGTTTATAATTTTATAGGCTCATTGTCCGCTCAGCAAATGCAGTTTTGTGACGTTTAAACCCTAACTTTCTATAAAACTCTTCATTCCCAAATGTCGAAGTCAAATGGAAACACATGCTCGTTATCCTTCTGTAATTCTATAATTAAGCCCCTGCCTATTCCTAAATTCTGATATTCAGGCAAAACTCCAACGTCAAAAATTATTCCATAACAAATTCCATCTGATAACATTCTGGCTGCTCCAATTAGATTATCATTATTCCAAGCAGTTACAACCTTATAGCTTTGTTCAAATGCTTTTCTTATCCTAATCATGGTCTTTTTTCTTTCCGCAACCTGCAACTAACCCAACTTTATTATAAAGGTTGAAAAGTTGATCCCAACGAATGCGCTCCAAACCTACTTTAATAGTCAAACAATGTGTTCACATCCTATTCTAATGGAACTTGCCCAGCCCCATGCCATAAATAATGACATGTTTACTAATTTCCACATTTCACGAGGAGAATTTTAATGCGGTAAAAACGTCATTGAGTCCTATAACCAAGATTACGACAATAGCAACAGCCTGCCGGACTTCTTAAATTATAAACAAGCTTTATAAGTGAATCCGATCAGTATTTCTTCCTCGGGACCTGGCGAAGGTCAACTTGACAAGGGAGCCTGCGTTGGACGCTTCAATGTGGAAAGAGTTGAGGGCTTCTGTGATGCATTACTTTGGAGGAAGCCCATCTGCGGCCCCCATGTGATCTTACTCTGGGGTCAGAAATACGAACACAGGAGTATATTACTTTCTTGATGTAACTAATCAATTTACACGGATCGGTGGCTCAGCTCAAAACGGAAGGGTGGATCAGCCTCAGAGATATATAGTCAATTTTAATAACGTTAAAATTGTAAAGCGGGACTACGGGTGATACAATATCTCTGAGAGTAACGAAGAGCGCACTTATACGTCATAAATGACGTGTGCGAAATTTTACAAAATTTATAGAAGCGTCAAGCGTGATATAAAATTCACTTCGTTCATGTTTTAAGAGGAGGGGGAGACTATATGGCTATCTATCACTTTTCCGGTCAAATAATATCTAGGTCAGCAAGTAATGGAAGAACAAGGTCAGCAATAGCATGTGCTGCCTATAGAAGTGGCGAAAAATTATTCGATGAAAGAGGCAAAGAAACAAAATATTACAAACGAGATATTGAACCAGTAACAAAAATATTAGCGCCTAAAAATTCTCCCGATTGGGTATATGATAGAGAAACATTATGGAATGAAGTTGAAAAAATTGAAAAAAGATATGACGCACAACTAGCAAGAGAGTTTAACGTTGCTTTACCCATTGAATTAACTACAGAAGAACAAGAAAAACTGGCCTATGAATTTTGTCAAAAAGCGTTTGTAGATAAGGGCATGGTAGCAGATATTTGTATACATAATGACACTGAAGAAAACACACATTTTCATGTTATGCTAACGATAAGACCATTTAAAGAAAATGGAGAATGGGGAGCAAAATCAAAAGAGGACTATAGTTTTGATAAAGATGGAAATAGAATAAGGCAAAATAACGGAAGGTATAAATCTGTAAAAATTCCAACAACTGATTGGAACAAAAAAGAGACAATGAAAGAATGGCGCAAAGAATGGGAGGTCATGACCAACAATGCTTTAAAAAGCAATGGAATAAATGCGAGGATAACTTGTGAAAGTCATGAAAATCTAGGGAATGAAAAATTTCCAACAATACACGAGGGATATGTTGCAAGAGATATGGAAAGAAACGGAAAGGAATCTGAAAGAATAAATCAAAATAAATTACTTAAAGACTATAATAATACGGTAGGTGATTTAAGAAAATATAAAGAAGAAAAACAAGATAATGAAAATCATAGAAACTTTTATAGAGCTATTTCACCGGATGAAAAAAGAATCTTAAAAAATGCAGCTAAAGAATTAAAACTATATATAAATTATGATAATGTGAATAATAGATTAGAGCAATTAAAAAGATGGCAAAAATCTTTAAGCTTTCAACCTGAAAGTCTTGATAAGACAAAAAAGTTAAACAGGCTGGGTAAGGAAGAAGAATTATTATTTTCCGTATCAGCTATATTGGAAACTGAGTCCAATCGATTTATAAAAAAGAACTATATAAATTTGGATATTGATAGCTTGACTATCGACGAAAAAATACAAATAGTTAATGACACCATAAATAATAAAAATTTACTAAATGCTGATGAATTAGAATTAGTAAAAGGTAAAGTTGAAGAAGATAATTTGAGAAAATCATTAAACGATATACTAAAAAACAATTCGAGATTCACAATGTCAGTTCAAAGCGATATTGAGCATATAATGAAAACATTTAATGAACTTGTAGCAAAGTATAATATAGATTTTGAAAAACCAGAAACAGCTAAAAATGCCCCTGTTAAAATAATGGCTGATATGAAACGAATGTGGAATAGGCAAAAGGATTTGACCAAGGCGTTAAAAATAATAGAGTCTATCTACGATATCAAGCTGAAAGAAATGTATCCCACCTGGCAAGGTAGGTTGGTTTTAAAATTAGAAGAAAAAGAATTATTTATTTTAAGTGAAGAGTATTTTGGTAAAACATTAATGCCAAAAGAATTTGCAGATATACCCTATAAATATACTTCAATTCAGCAAGAAGAAATATTGAATATATTGGATATCAAAAATAATACGTTACTTAAAGAAAAATATCCTGATTTTAAAATAAATGAAGCCTATAAAAATATGTTTTATATGGAGTGTCATTCAAATACAAACTTAAATAAAGCATCAAAAAATTTAGTGGATCATTACTTCAATAAAGATAATTTCATGAAAAATTATAAAGTATTTGAAACTAAGAATACTGACTTTGTAAGTTCAAATAAAGGCAGAAGCTTATTATTTGAGGTTATTGAAAATGTGATTAATGAAATTGATACTAGAGTAAAAGAAGATAAATTTAAAAAGGACAGATTAAAGAAGAAATCACAAAGAATAAAACAAAAAAAGCAGAGCCAAGATTTAGAGCTATAGTTTTATCCTACTTCCCAATTATGCTGTTTGCCTATGTATTGGTTATATTCAGGAACTTTTAGAACGGGGTTGTTGAGTGTACGTAATGGTTTTCTTTGAGTGAGAAAGTAGAAACCCTTTTTGTCTTGGTCCGGAAACGTCAAGTCTATCTTCGTGAGTTGAGGTTTTGGATTTGCGCTGGGTCACTGGACGGACCAGGCCACACGCGCGGGGAGGTGTGGCCTCGGTGGGCTCGGCCTGCGAGCCGTCCAGTCGAGAATTCCCGCATACGCTGCTCATGCTTGACTGGGGCCGAAGGCCACGAATTCCCTCCTGCGTTGGTCATGCGCGGACGGAGCAGGAACTGAAGTAATGTCTGAGCGCGACATTACTTGCCGGGGGGAGATCGACGAGGACCGGGGGGGCGTCATAGAGGAGCAGCCATAACCCATGTGCCTAACGTGGGCCGGCACAACGATTGTGGCTGCGGAGTAAATGCGGACAGCTCCTAACCGTCGCAGACCGCATATCGGGGAATGTGTTTGGGGTCTTCAAAGAGGAGTAACCTTTAACAATGAGAGGTCACACCTAGGGTAATAATTTGGGGTATATGTGTGTCACTCAACGTTACGGTTACGATTAACAATCGGACAATGGCCTCCATCGTTTCGCAAGCTCAAGCACTACGGCCATAGACCGATTTCGGGTGCCGAAGGAGAACGAGGGGTACGATAGGAACGTTGGCGAGATTAACGGAGACGCTCGGCGCTTGCCAAGGGAAGTCTCTTTTTCTTTGGGGTATGTCTTTGCGGGTCCAAAGAGACTCCCCAACTCTTAAGCATCTTGGGTGACTCATGTGTCCATGGGATAGCAGCGAGCATATCCTCGGGCTAACGCCCTGTGGTATCCCTCGTGCTACCCGGACACGATCCAGGCGAGGTTTAATCCCCTAGTAATAAACATCGGCACACTGGCGGCAGGTTCAAACTCCCGTTAATAAGGCCTAATCTCGACCTTTCAAGTCCGGGTTAACTTGCTTGTTAGAATGTGATGAGACGACGAAAAACGAATGATAAAAAACCAACAATATTGATCAATGTATGGTATACTTAAAGTATACAGGTATACCTAGGTATACCATGCATTAATCAAGGGACATAGGTATACCCGAAAAATGGAGGCGGAAAATAATGGCGGATGAAAATGTAACAGTCAAAGCGAGCACAGAAGTGAAAGCCCGATATGAAGAACTGAAATCAAAATCGGGATTAACATCAAAAGATTTTTTTGAACTGGTACTCTCACAACATGAAATTTCCAACGTCGGCAAAGAAGTTGAGCAGTCTCTCGACATACCTCAGATCCGGACGCACCTGAGCGCCCTTGAAGCAATCTTCCTTTCGCAAATCCAAAAATCTATTGATACGAACCAATTTTTCAACACGAAAATCGCCCAAGAATACGACTTACATAAAACACTAGTTGACGAACTGCAGCAAACGAAGACAGCTGCCATCGCGGAACGGGACGCAGAAGAAGAAAAAAGGCGTGAAAGTGATAGTTCTGCCGTCAAGCTCGCGGCCAGGAATGAAGAACTTGAGCTTCAACGTAATACCGACAAGTCAACAATCGCAAATTTCACCCGTAGGAACGACGACCTGGAAGCCGAGCGAAACGAAAACAAACGTTTGAATACTGAAAACGCAGACCAAATTAAAACTTTGAGAAGCGAAAAACATGAACTTGAAAATCGGCTCAATGATGTTGTGAAACAAAACGAATCGATGGATCGCGAACTAAAAGCGTCGCTTGAAAAGGCAAACAAGGTTCAAATTGAAATGAACGAGAAGATGGCCAGTCTAATAGCTGGGCATGAAAAGGACTTGGCGCAGCTTGCCAAAACGACCGAATTGCTAATTTCAAACGAAAAAAGCGAGTCAGAACGCCGAGTTCTACAAGAAACGCAGACGTTGAAAGATGAAATGCACAAAACAATCGAAGAACAAAATCGCGAAAACAATGCTGAGAAAAACGAAATGCACAGGACCATCGAGACGTTAAATAAACGAATTTTTGATTTGCTCGAAGCTAAAGAAATTAAAAATACCAAAACAACATAACAATAGGATGCGCGCAGGATGAGAAACGACCCAATGCAGTCGCCGGGGGTGTGGAGAGTGTGGTCAAGTCCGCTCCAAAGAATAACCCTCAATTAGACTTGTCCAAGAACTGGAGGAAAAGCTCTTTTAAGGCTTGACCCAAAATGGATTTTCCCCAGTTCGTCACTATCCATGCCCCCAGGATAAGACGTGACCCAGACTTTTTAAGGTGTGCGCGCAGGAAAGACGGATTGGAAATTATCCTGAACGGACGCTGTAGGAAACTAGCGTAAACTCAAGAAAAACGAACTTCGATGATCGAACCAAAAACACACTTTAAGTGGACTAAAAGTAGTAAAATGAAAACAGCCCAATCGTCGCTCAAGGTCAAATCTGGCTGTTTTTAAGGATTTTAGTTTTTCTCAACTTTCCGTAGTAATCGTTATAGGACCCAAAGATTGTTTACTCTGTTTTTTCATACCATCTTTGATAAAGAAAAATAATAGGAACAAGGCTTAATAACAAAAGAAAAAACCAGAAATTACTCATACTGTTCATCTTGTACTATTAATTACCTCAACGTTCTTTCTTTACATTCAAAGGATTAACTGTTTTGCAAACTAGCTTTATATAAAACAATCAATTCATTGAATTGCTCGGGTGGGGCAGAGTGCTGAATTATCATCTGGGCTTTTTGGAAGAGGTGTTTATGCACATCTTCTCTACTTCCTAAGAAACTGATCATCTTTTTGAGACCGGGGTCATTGGTCATCGTGTAATGATGATTGTATAAGATTTGTGCCCGAACTTCTGCTTCAACGTCGGCTTGAAGCATTGCAATGGGGTCTAAGCTTTGATCGACATAACTCATATTCCAGGGAATCCCTTGCGAATTGACATAACAGAGCGGGGGACCTCCTAGTTTGTTTATGGCCACTGCGATCATTTCCATGTGACCCATTTCCTCGGCGGCGATGAGGCCCAGGAGATCACGAAGGTAGCGGTTACGCATATTAGAACGATGATTTAGGTACTGGGACGCCGCGGAATATTCACTGTCTTTTCCACCATAGTGCTCGAGTAATACTTGGCCGAAAACAGGGTCGCGCATCTGAACGTCAACAGGATAGAACAATGGTTTGCTATAACTGAACATGGTTAGACCTCCTCATGACAATAGAATCCCTCAATTTATTATATGATTCAAGCAATCTTTTGGTTAAGATGGATCAAAGATTTAGCAAGCTCTAAAAATCTATTTAAAATTTTATGTATTCTGTCACTTATTTTGTCCGACAAGAGTCTGTTATTCGCACTTGTTATATTTACTCTTATAGGACCCAAATTTAAAAAGGTAAATTATCTACTCGCACTATCATAGATATACTGTTTCTCTTTTTCGTTCAATAACCTCCGTGATATAAGCAATCAGCATATGGGATATAACGGCCCAGCTGCGGCCGAACCTAAGAAAAATGCTATCAGAATACCAAGGATTCCGGATTTCTCCCCCATCAGCTTGATCATTGTTTCTCGTTGTACCCATACATCCAATAGTCCTAATAAAATAAATATAGGGGGAATAACAGAAAGCATTTCCATAGTATTGCGAGGCGTCCTGAATATTAATTCCCTAATTTAGAGAAAATAAAAAAGTAAAAATTCAAAAGGATGTGAGTTTATGGCGTTACTTGGAAATCCATTCATTGCAAACGCACCCAAGCAGTTGTCCAATGATGAATTAGCTCAGGCTCTTCGTGTAGATATTGCTGGAGAATATGAAGCAATTGTCGGTTATGAAGCCCATGCAATGGCAACTAATAATGAAATAGCCAAGAAGATTCTCTATCATATTGCAGACGAAGAAAGACAGCATGTAGGAGAATTGCAACAATTGCTATCCATTATAAGTCCCAAGGACGCAGAGTTCACTGAAAAAGGAAAGCAGA
>PKWS01000010.1:4667-5170 GCA_003132105.1 Desulfosporosinus sp. | reverse complement strand
AGTAGCCACCCTCCTGGGTAATAAATGTTTACATACGTATGCATAATGCGTATAATACATACATAGGGAGGCGATGAAAATAATGAAGGTTCGGGAAGTACTTAAGCTTCTGAATAAGGATGGATGGACAGTAAAAGATACAAAAGGCTCACACAGCCAACTTACACACCCAACAAAACTGGGAAAAGTAACATTGCCGAACCACAAAGGAGACATACCACCGGGCACACTTAATAGTATTTGGAAGCAGTCAGGGTTGAAATAAGCCCTGCATCCTGCTTAATCTATAAATGATAAATAATATTGGAGGGATTAACTTGCGCAAAGCAACTTATTTTGCAGTGTTTGAACCATCAGCCAAAGGAACATTTGGCGTATATTTCCCTGATTTGCCAGGATGTATTTCGATGGGCGATAATTTTCAACAAGCCCAAAGTATGGCAAAAGAAGCGTTAGGTCTTCATTTATGGGGAATGGAGAAAGATGGGGATAATATATCGGAG
>PKWS01000010.1:0-4635 GCA_003132105.1 Desulfosporosinus sp. | reverse complement strand
ATTACGGTTTTCCTCGATATAGTTAAAAATGAGATGGATAATCGAGCCGTAAAGACAAATATAACATTACCTGCATGGCTAAAAGAATTGGCTGAAATGCAAGGAGTAAATTTCTCGCAGATCACCCAAGCGGCCTTGCGAGAATATCTTGAGGTAGAAAAGCAATAACGATGATAAGCAATAGAGGATATGGGGGTTTACCCCCCCATATCCTCTATTTTCCATTAGGGTCCTATAGTAAAGATTACGACAAGAACACCAGCATTCTAAAAAATGTCCTACATTTTTTTGGCCAGATAATAAAAGACAACTACTCCACAAATATATTGAAATGCAATGACACCCCCAAGGGTAAGAATAATCCATCTCTACTCCCATAAACGTAAAGAATATAAATAAAATAGTTAGTACAACGAACATAATGGCGTAGGTAATCCGTATGCAAAGAAAGCCGAGCACCTATTGCATAGACTACCTATTGAAAATTTGGTAGAATCTCTTGATATAAAATCCTTTATAAATAAAGTAAAATGCAAGCTGCAACCCCAAATAAATCAAACCTAAAATAAGAGAATATTTCATTGCCAACATCTCTTTTCCCATTACGACTGACATTGAATAGCTATAAAATATAGCCACCATGGTCCCTATTAAAATGGGCAAAATAAATAACACTTTTAATTCTTTTGAAATTATCATTGATATTTCCTTTTCAGTAATGCCTATTTTATATAATTTCTTGTATTTTATCTTTTCTCGTTCGAATTCTATTAATAATTTGAAGTGTAAGATGACTCCTGATGATAGAAAAAATAGGACACCTATGAAACTAAATAAAAACAAAATAAACGATCCGCCTTGTTTACTTTGTAAATAATCGTTTATTCTTGAAACGGGTTTAAACATACTAGTAGCTCTAGCACTAGTCATTGTATTGTCTTTGTTATATTTTTCCAACTCATAGCTCAGCTTATCGAATATTCCTTTTGTCTTATACCAATCTTTAAAATTTATAAGCTTTATAGACCCAATATTTATTGGATCAATCTCGGGTTTTACTTTCAAATAGTCACTGTTATTTAGGATGACATAAGACATAGCTAGAGGTATCCTATTAAAAAGCACCTCCGTCATTTGCCCTTGTGATACATATTTATAGCTCCCAGTCGTGGTTTTAATATCGAGTTGCTTAATCTCGTATAGATCATGTTGATAACCATCATTCATGACGACCTGAAATAAATTAATAAAATGATCCTTTTGAACATGAATACTGCTTCCTAAGTTTGAATTGAGCACTTCATCAGATAAAATCATTCGATCAGCAGATGAATCATAAATGAATTCCATTGATTTATAAGAATCAAGCGGGGTCTCACCATTTTTAATGATACTATTTAGGTCTTTATCCGTCAGTTTATTTTTATCTAAAACCTCTGTATATACAATGTGGTATGGATTATACTGCGTTGCAAAATTCTGTGAAACTGATAAAAGTGAGGCCGCCAAACTACAGAAAAATATTGTCATACTTACTAGTACCGATATTAGAAAGAGAATATTTTTAGACTGACCAAACGTATATTTTAGATTTGAAATAAAAAGGATATTTTTAACGTATTTTTCTTTTGATAATAACTTGGTTATAAACCAAATCATGTTCGATATGAATAGGTAAATTCCAAGAAAACATAACGAAAAACTTCTTACAAATACTGCTGAATTACCAGTTTTATAGTTAATAACTATATCAAAAAATGATAGTCCAATAATAAGTATTCCAATTAAAGCTAGATAGGTGAATAATCCGGAGCGAATTGAGCCACCATTCCGGACAACGAGAGCCACTGTTCCGGATTTTCAGAGCCACCCTTCCGGATAGAGAGCCATTTGATGAAACTACCTATTAGAATGTAGCTATACACCCGGAGAGGAGTGTAAATACATTTATAGGAGGTCATCAAATGACCAATTATCGAGAGATTCTTCGGCTGATTAGCCAAGGGATCAGTCAACGCAGCATCGCAGTGAGCTGCGAATGTTCACGCAACACCGTCGCCAGTGTAGTAAAACGGTCTGAAGAGTTCGATGTTGCATGGCCGTTGAACCCAGAAATGACGAACGGAGAGTTGCACAAGCTTTTCTTCCCCGAATCTTCATTACCTTTAACCCGAAAGCACCCCGATCACGAGTACATTCATAAAGAAATGGCGAAAAGCGGAGTAACTCTCAGTCTACTTTGGAGTGAATACTGTGAATCCTGCAGACTCAGTATGGAAATTCCACTCATGTATTCTCAGTATTGCTATCATTACCAACAGTACGTCACGAAGACCAAAGCAACCATGCATATCGGACGAAAGCCTGGCGAGCAAATGGAAGTCGACTGGGCAGGCCAAACGGCAAGCATTATTGATACGGATACTGGTGAGATCATCAATGTACCAGTTTTTGTAACCGCCCTATCGTACAGTCAATACGCTTATGTGGAAGCCTTCCTGAACCAAAATCAAGAATCCTGGCTTACAGCTCATATCAATGCGTATAAGTACTTTGGAGGCGCTACACGGATTCTAGTACCAGATAATCTAAAGACAGGAGTGCAACGTCCATCTTGGTATACGCCAGTCATTAACAAGTCCTATCACGAGATGGCAGAGTACTACGGAACAGCTGTCATTCCGGCACGGGTGCGAAAGCCTAAAGATAAGCCCAGTGTCGAAGGTGCGGTTGGCATCATATCCACCTGGATTCTTGCAGCTCTCCGTCGCCAACAATTCTTTTCTTTGCCAGAGCTTAACATGGCAATTAGAGAGAAACTTGAGGTATTTAACAGTAAACCCTTTCAGAAAAGATCCGGGAGCCGTCAGAGCGTATTTAGAGAAGAGGAAAAAGCACTATTACTTCGACTCCCTGCTGCTCCGTATGAATTAGCGGTTTGGAAGATTGCAACGGTCCAATTTAACTATCATATTTCAGTGGACAAAATGAATTACAGCGTTTCTTATGAATACATCAAACACAAGGTTGATGTGCGAATAACGCGTAATGTGGTGGAAGTGTTTTTCAATAATCATCGGATTTGCTCCCACTCCCGATTGCATGGTCGTCCCGGTCAATACAGTACCGTCACGGAGCATATGCCGGAAGACCATCAAAAGTACACCGCATGGAATGCAGAACGCTTCATATCCTGGGCTAAAGGCATTGGGGAACATACCACTGTGGTTGTGAAAGCGATTTTATCAACTCATCGTATAGAGCAACAAGGGTATAAAAGCTGTATGGGCTTACTCAAACTAGCAGATAAACATTCGGTTAGCCGCTTAGAATCAGCCTGTAAAAAAGCACTCTCCTACACGCCAAACCCCAGCTACAAAAGCATTCATACCATCATCCAAACGGGCCAAGATAAAATTCCTAAAGAAGAGCCTGTTAACCCTGAAGAATCCTCTAACTTCGGCTTTACCCGAGGCGCAGACTACTACGGGAGGAATTCATAATGGTTAACGAAACAACAATCAGCAAACTCAATGAAATGCGGCTCACCGCTATGGCGGAATCATTTCGGCAACAAATACAAGACTCATCCTTTAATGATCTATGTTTCGAAGAACGATTTGGGCTCATGGTTGATACGGAATGGGCAAGACGCAAAAATAACAAACTCACTCGGCTCATCCGCAAAGCAGACCTTTACTTTAATCAAGCGTGCATTGAGGATGTGGAGTATCATGCCGATAGAAAACTGGACAAAACGCAAATTACCCGGTTATCCACATGCACTTACATCCAAGAAAAACACAACATCATCATTCTCGGTGCCTCCGGTGCAGGAAAAAGTTACCTTAGTTGTGCCTTTGGCATTGCAGCCTGTCGTAATTTCTTCACAGTAAAGTACATTCGCCTCCCTGATTTGCTGAATGAGCTAGCTGTGGCACGAGGGGAAGGCATCTACAAGAAAGTCATGAAACAATATAAGCAAGTCAGTCTCCTCATATTGGATGAATGGTTGCTTGTACCGTTGACTAACAGTGAAGCACGCGACCTCTTAGAAATCGTTGAAGCAAGGCACAAAAAAGGATCAACCATATTCAGTTCTCAATTTTCCCAAGCAGGTTGGCATGGCAAGATTGGTGAAGGTACTTTAGCCGATGCCATCCTCGATCGAATTGTCCATGATTCCTATACAATCTTGATTGATGGTGAAGATTCCATGCGCAAACGCAAAGGAATACAAGAATAGCAAGACACTTCCCTCACTAAGTTGACTATGGATAGTGCCGCCTTGTGGACAACCTGCAGGTTGACCACAAGGCTTAGACAAGCACTTTGGGGCCATTCTTAAAAGGGCTTGTCCACACTCTCCACAGCCCCGACGGCAAATACAAGATTATTGTTGATAGTTAACGCATAAAATGCGCGTATTACTGTAATCCGTAAAAAGTACTTTTATTCAAACTCAGCGTTTGAAGTGGCTCATCTTTTTCAAGCGTCTCCTACAAAAATGGCTCACAATTCTTCTGGCGACTGGCTCATTCTTGACATCGCAATGGGATGGCTCTCAGCCCGGAGGGGTGGCTCATTTTTTCCGGAGACGTGGCTCAATGACTACCGGAATGCTGGCTCTCTGAA
>PKWS01000280.1:4112-4937 GCA_003132105.1 Desulfosporosinus sp. | reverse complement strand
GGGAAGGGGTTAGTACTGAAGGTCATATTATCGACAGAACTTCGAATTGAAGGGGAACTTTCTTCCTTATCTTTTGTGGGAGGGGAGATAAAATAATGTTTGAACGATTGAGGGCTTTTTGGCAGGGACGGATCTTCTTCCTCGCGAGAGGAGAGCAGTTAGCAAGCTTTCTAAATCAAATTTTAAAAGACGGTGTGGTTGTTTTTCATACTCAAAAATCTGAACGAGGAATGCGGGCTCAGATTAAGCTGGCGGATTTTAGACGCTTGCGGCGGGCAGCACACCAAACCCATACTCGGGTTCATATAATGGCTAAATATGGTTGGCCTTTTATTGCAGCACGTTGGTGGCGTAGAAAGGGTCTTTTAACCGGGATTGCGATAATTGCCTTGGTGTTAACTGTTTTGTCCCAACTTGTGCTGTCTATTTCCGTGCAGGGGAATCAAAATGTTTTAGCCACAGATGTCGTAGTACGGGCCGAGAAACTAGGGCTTAAAACTTGGGCCTATTCAAAAAACTTGGATTTAAATCAGATTGCAAAAGCACTTCAGGAACAATTACCGGACGCTGCGTGGATCGGTGTGGAACGGAATGGGACTGACGTGGTGATTAAAATTTCTGAGAAGACCCGTCCGTCGATACCTAAAGAAGCGGGTAATCTCGTTGCTAGACATGCTGGAATTGTCAAGGAAATCATGGTGATTCAAGGAATTCCTCAGGTTCATGAAGGCGAAACCGTCCGGGCTGGTCAAGTGCTGATTACACAGACGTTAAACTTAATTCCTCCAAGTACGCCTGCTGCTCCAAATTCCACGGTGAATAATC
>PKWS01000280.1:0-4104 GCA_003132105.1 Desulfosporosinus sp. | reverse complement strand
AGGGTTGCTATGGGGTGGGGTATAAAATTTGGTTCCCGCGTTATAATGGTAACAATGCAAGATTCACCGTTTGAGCAAGACAATAAAGAAGTCTCGAGCCATTCCCTAAAACCCTGGAGGAATTGGCGTTTCCCTGTCGAAGTTATAAGAGTGAAATACAAAGAACTCCATAAAGTGCACATTGAACGCTCTATTGCCGAAGCACGTCAACTGGCAGAAGAAGCCGCTCGGACTGAAGTTCAGAAAAAAATGACGCCTGGAGTTTTGGTTGTGGTAGAAAACGTGAAGGTTCTTCCAAACAAAACAGGTGCCGAACTGGTTAGAGTAGAGGTGGAAACATTTGAGGATTTGGCAGTATACGCTAATCCTTAATGGATGAATAGAGCAAGGCACTCGTAAGTAAGGATGATGGTATTGAAGATCATTGGAATCAGAAAGATCTTGAAGGTGCTATCCAACCGTATGGATTTGCTTAGACATCACACCAATTGGCTACGCGCCATCGTTGGGGTGGTGTATTTTCTCTTGTTTACGGTTCTGTTATCCTCAAGCTTGTTTGTCGCCAAAATCCATTTGGCTGTGGGGGAACCAAGTCCTCAGATGATCACAGCGCCAAGGGACATGGATATCGAGGATACGGAAAAGTATTCTCAAGACCAGGACGCCGCTGCTAAAGCCGTTCAAGCGGTGTACAAGCCGGACGACGAATATTTGGGCCAGCTGACCAAGGATCTAGAAAAGGCGTTCGCTGCCCTGCGGGAAGCCGCTGTAACCACCACCCCGGGAGACGAGAGTGTGCGCATCACTAAGCTGCAGCAAACCCAGCCGTTCACGGTTTTAGCGAAGGGGATATTAGTTTCATTGATGAAGACCTCTCCAGACTCTTTAGCTGCTGCTAAACAAATCGGCGGTAATATTATCTCAAACAGAGCGAGAAACGGGGATACCGGGGCACGGACGGACTCGGATGTTGCGCCACTCCGTGAGGCAACTAAATCGGATATTAATAAGTCCGGGCTGCAGGATGATGCCAAAGTATTCTTCGAGGCGTTTGTGGATCAAAAAGTGACTAGTCCGACCTTGACTGTGGATGAAGAAACCACGGTAAAATTACGTGCAGTGGCTCGAACGGTTTTGAAAAAGCCTGTACTTCGTTACAAGGCGAACCAAAAGATCATCGGTGCGGGTGAGATTGTTGACGAAAAGGTTTACCAAGTGTTGGTCGCCTATGGCCTTATCAATGGCAGTAACACTTGGAAGTCGGCTTCTGGAATTGCGTTGATTGTCCTCATCGGAATAGGGATAATGTGGATTTATTTGCTTCAATATAGACGGGACATAGTGCACTTGTTCAACCGAGTTGTTCTGATTGGACTGACAATGTTCTTGGTTCTGGCTATTGGTCGTGGAGTGATATCCTTAGATTTAGGAGGACCGGAATTTAGCTCCTTGTCAGGCATGCTCATTCCTGTGGCTTGGGCGACTATGTCCATTGCAATTTTAATCGGCGTGGATGTCGCTATGCTAGTGGCAGTTGTCTTAGCAATTTTCGTGGCAATTTTGGTTGACCCTACTCTATCAACTTCGTTTGGCCTTCAAACAGGGATAGTGGCTCTTTTTGGAGGGTTTGTCGGGGTGTATAGTGTGTCCCATTTAAGCCAGCGTTCTGATTTGGCGCGTGCCGGACTATTTGTGTCCGCGGTCAATGTATTGATGGTAAGCGCGATAGCCTTAACCACAGGAATGCGTTTGTCGGTATGGCTGGTTGGTCTGGTCCTGGGAACTGTAAACGGTGTGGCGTCTTCATTTTTAACAGTGGGGGCTTTACACTGGTTTGAGTCAGGATTTCAGCTTACTTCCTCTGTTCGACTTTTGGAATTATCCAACCCTAATCACCCGTTGCTGAAGCGCTTATTGATGGAGGCACCAGGCACATACCACCATAGCATTTTAGTAGGCAATCTGGCCGAGGCCGCCGCTGAGGCAGTGAATGCAGATGCCACGTTGGTAAGGGTAGGTTCTATGTATCATGATATTGGAAAATTAAAACGACCTTACTTTTTTATTGAAAATCAATTTATCCAAGATAACCCCCATGATAAAATTGCCCCGACCCTAAGCTCGCTGATTATTACCTCACATGTGAAGGATGGATTGGAATTGGCGAAGGAAAATAACCTTCCACAGCAGATCCAAGATATTATTTCTCAGCACCATGGGGACGGATTAGTCAGCTTCTTTTATCATAAAGCCCTTGAGGAAAATGATGAGGTTCCCCAGGAATCCTTCCATTATGAAGGGCCAAAACCCCAGACCAAAGAGGCAGCCCTTGTTGCCTTGGCTGACAATGTGGAAGCGGCGGTACGGTCTATGAAACAGCCCACACCGGGACGCGTCGAAGGGCTTGTCCGGAAAATCGTTAAGGACAAACTAAACGATGGACAGTTAGATCAATGTGATTTAACGTTTCAAGACTTAGACCGAATTGCGATGGCCTTTGTGCGGGTCTTGAATGGGATTTTCCACTCCCGAGTCGAATATCCGGAGTTGCCAGCAATACGGGAAAATGGAAACGGTTCAGCACAGAAGAAGCTCGTGGAAGATGTTAGTAAACAGACCAGTAAAATTAGTGGGGACGTAGAAAAGAGTCTTGAAAACGACGATTTGGACGTTCATTGACGTTATGAATTGTGACGAATTCAGCTCCCACTAGTGGGAGACTTCTTCTAGCACTTGGTTAAAGACTGATGTCTGAAGGGAGGAAAGAAACACGTGATCCTGGATATTGCCTGGGAAGAAGAGTCTATTTTGATGGAACTGCATGAACCGCTCGCCGCAATGTTAAACCAGGCTATTGAAGAGGGGATCCGTCTGTCCGGTGGGTCGGATGAGGCAGAAGTTAGCTTGATGTTGGTTGATGATCAGCGCATCCATGCCTTAAATTTGGAGTATCGAGGGGTGGACCGCCCGACGGATGTTCTTTCGTTTGCCTTACAAGAGGAAATGGAGGAGGAACCGGATTCGGAGTTTGAAGACGAAATGCTCGGGGACATCGTAATTTCCATTCCACGGGCAAGGGCGCAAGCGGAGGAATACGGTCATTCCTTCGAACGGGAACTGGTTTACCTTGCTGTTCATGGGACGCTCCATTTATTAGGGTATGATCATGAAGAAGAGACGGATAAACAAGAGATGCGCCACAAAGAAGAAGAAGTGATGGCACTACTTAAGTTAGAGAGATCTTAAATATTAACCAAACGGAGGGCTCATGGGGAGATATCAGAAACTAGGGTTTTGGCGCAGTCTCAATCAAGCTTGGCGAGGATTGCACCATACCTGGAAAACCCAGGGACACATAAAGTTTCATTTCGTTGCGGGAATTAGCGTTTTGTGCTTTGCTTGGTGGTTGGGGGTAACAAATTTCGAGTGGCTAATTCTCATTTTTGCGATAGGCTGTGTTATTGGCGCAGAAGTCATGAATACTGCGATTGAAATTGTGGTAGATATGGTTCAACCGAACTTTAACCCTCTTGCGGGAATGGCTAAGGACGTGGCTGCAGGAGCCGTTTTAGTGGCCGCCATCCAAGCCATTGCGATTGGTTTAATTGTCTTTTTNNTCTCCTATTTCAATGGGGGATGAATAGACAAAGCATGACTATTTGGCTATTTATAGAAAGGAGCTTTGTGCTTGAAGATGGATCAATCCCCAACGATTGAAGTGTTTAAAGACATTGAACCAGAATTAATGCTAGAACTTATTAATCAGGCTCAATCTGCATATGGACAGGCTTATGTACCATATTCCCATTATCCCGTTGGATCTGCCGTGCTTTTTTCCTCCGGAAAGATTTATAGCGGGTGTAACATAGAAAATGTGAGTTACGGTTTAACTGTTTGCGCAGAGCGAAATGCTATTTTCCAAGCCGTAGGTCAGGGAGAACGGGAATTGAAAGGAATTGCCATTGCCGTACCGACAGAAGAGTTTCCAGCCCCCTGCGGCGCATGCCGTCAAGTAATTCGTGAGTTTGCCGTGGATTGTCCGGTGATTTTAATTAATGGACAAGGGAAGACGAAGTTTACGAGTTTGAAGACGCTGTTGCCGGA
>PKWS01000333.1:9624-10287 GCA_003132105.1 Desulfosporosinus sp. | reverse complement strand
CCTCCACCGGAAGATCCTCCTGAAAGACCACCCCCTGAAAAGGACCCTCCACTAAAACTTTTCCCGGCACTTCCACCTACTCCCCCGCCCCCACGTGCTAAGGCAAGAGAAGCTTGGCTTCCTAGGAGCATGAGGGTGATAGCAACCCCTATTAGTTTTGTTTTCGTATTCATGACCATCACCTAATCCTTACTATCTCTATGTCAATTTTCTCCCATAACGACACTCTGTCAGACCTCTAAAGCTTACTCTTTTTAACCTTATTTTAGTCCTGCTTTAAGTTTTGCCAGCTCATCTTCAACTTCCGAACTTGCTTTACTCTTTTCTAATTCTGCAAATTGATCTTCAGGGGTGTTGGTATTGACCATGGTTCGGGAAGCCTTGGCCTCCGCCTCCATGCGTTGGACCCTGTCTTTCATCCGATCAATGTCTGCCAATGGATCATGCGTGGAGAGCCCAGATATTGCTTCATTNNAGGACACGGAGGTTTTCCTGAAGGTCTTCTACGGCTTTGGCCTGATCCACAAGTTGAGATTCATAATCGATCTTGCTAGCTTCTGCCTGTTTTTTATAGGTCAAGGCGGTCCGGGCTAAGTCATCTTTACTTTGCTGAACTGCCAGCGTTGCCTGGGTCGTGCGCAGTTCAATTTCTCTAGTCAAACC
>PKWS01000333.1:5520-9561 GCA_003132105.1 Desulfosporosinus sp. | reverse complement strand
TCCATAATATTTGCTTGTAGCAGGTCTTTTACTTTACCAAACAAACCCATATTCCAGTCTCCTTTCATCTCTTGAGGTATGTGATAGTTCAACTCTTAGTTTATCATTTTTCCAATCATTTGCAATCTCTATATAGTCTCCGCTCTTGAGAAAAATTCCCTATTCACTACTGGATTATATTGTCAGATAATGATTAGTAGCAATTTCTATCTTCTGACGTATTCTATTTCAGAATCCTCCCTCGAAGTTAGCTATGGCTAACCCACTTCAGAAAGATTATACGATACCCCTATTCATAGACAATTCTTCTTAGTCTCTCTAATTCATGAAATCGTTAAAGGCTTGTTTCCAAGACGTATTGCTTTTCATGAACTCCACCAAAGTTTTGATGGCATCGATCGTTGCAGTTGAAAGATAATGTTCCATAGCTTCGGCCTCAGCGGCAAAGTTACATTTGCTACATATTAGGGCAAGAAACTCCTGCAGCAATTGATTTCTCGATACTAAGTAATTCCCAAATTCTTTTCCTTTATCGGTAAGCTTGATCTCTCCATAGCGTTCGTACTTTATGTAGCTCTCATCTCTCAATTTATAGAGGGCTTTGGTTACGGATGGCAATGCAACTTTAAGCCTTTTACTGATATCCGTTACCCGTACGGTATCGAGCGATAACGAAAACCGATATATTTCCTCTAAATAATCTTCCAAACTGGGTGTTAGCATGTACGACACTTCCTTTTGCTTCACCTTAGTTACCCTATGACCATTTGAAACGTTCCTACTCTATAAATATGCTGATTAGTTATAACAGTATATTCTTTCAACTGCTCAATTACTCTATTTGATGATAGTAAACTGGAGGTATATTAAAGATGAGTGAAGGTTTCAACTTGTCCCGAACATCACTTCCATTGCCATTGCCATTACTATTGCCAAAGGATACTCGGAAGGTAAAAGCAAAAAGTGTGCTCAACTTTTTAGGTCCTGCGTTTATAGTAAGTGTAGCTTACATTGACCCAGGTAACTTCGCCACCAATATTAGTGGAGGTTCAGTCTTCAATTATAGCCTAGTTTGGGTGATTCTTTGGAGTAACTTGATGGCGATGTTTTTACAAAGTATGTCTGCAAAATTAGGGATCGCTACGGGTCACAATTTACCGGAAATGTGCTCGAAAATATTTTCCCGTAAAACCAACTGGTTCTTCTGGATTGAGGCAGAATTTGCTGCTATGGCTACTGATTTAGCTGAATTTCTCGGAGGAACATTAGGATTATATTTACTATTTAGAATTCCTATGATTTATGCTGGTCTTCTCACAGGTATACTTACTTTCTTAATAGTGTACATGGAGAAATATGGTCAAAGGGTCGTTGAGTGGATTATTGGTACATTAGTGGTGGTCATAACCATTGGTTACACTATTGAACTGTTTCTAGCAAAGCCAGATTGGGCACAAGCTGGTATCCACACACTAATTCCATCACTTCCCAATGGCAAAGCCGTATTCATAGCGGTTGGAATGCTTGGGGCAACGGTAATGCCTCACGTAATATATCTTCACTCTCAATTGGTTCAGGCCAGAAATAAAAAGGATTGTAATGATGAACAAAAACGCAAGCATTTACGTATGGCTCGAATCGACATTGCCATTGCCATGAATATAGCGTTTATTGTCAATGCCGCTATGGTTATTGTAGCTGCTGCAGTATTTTTCAGAAACGGTATGGTTGTGGATACGATTGAACAAGCGCACAAATCCTTAGAACCTCTTCTAGGAACACTATCTAGTGGAGTTTTTGGGATTGCCTTGTTGGCATCGGGTTTGTCGTCCTCAGCAGTGGGTACCATGGCTGGGCAAACCATTATGAAAGGTTTCGTTGGCTTGACTATCCCCATCAATATTCGGAGATTGATCACAATGACCCCCGCTTTGATTATCATTGCATTAGGAATTAACCCCATGAATGCTCTTATAATAAGCCAAGTTGTACTGAGCTTTGCCCTTCCATTTGCCATTGTTCCAATGCTGCTGATTACCAGTCGCAAAGACTTGATGGGTAGCTTAGTCAACAAGCCTCTAACCAAAATAGTTGGGTGGATCATTACTTGTCTTATTGTTGGTTTAAATGCTGTTCTCCTTTACCTAACTTTCACCTGTAAAATATAAGTGGATCTTATTGGTTTTTAGTTCCATATTATCCATTTTATACATATTATACATTATCTCTCAACAAAGGAGGAAATTCAAATGGCATTTGGTAGTGTTGATCGTGATGATTGTTGTCGCGAAACAGGACGTGGCTTCGGGGCTGGAATCGCCGCAGTTGTCGTAATTATTCTTCTGCTTATCGCAATGGGAATAGTATTCTAATTAGAAAGGGGAAATAATTTATGTTCGGAATGGGTTATGGTGGTTCAGGTTACGGTTACGGTATGGGCGGAACAGGCGTTGGTCATGGCGTTGGCGTTGGTATCATTGCAGTAGCAATTCTGATTCTTATCGCTTTAGGCGTCATCTTCTAAGAGATTCCTTTCGCTGGGTTTAGAATGAATTTGAGGACCATTCTCCACTTCGTTGGAGAATGGTCCTATTTTATCGTATATCATATTAGGATTTGTCTGTTTTGAACATAATACTATTAACAGAAAGGAAGCCGTAGAAATATACTTCCATGGACATTATTTTCCTGATACAATATAGGAGTGCTTATATTGAAAGGGATAGAGGATTGAGAAAAATGAACGTAATGATTTTTACAAGCAGCCCGAATAAAGATGGGTTGACAGCTGCCTGCGGTAACGCCGCCAAAAAAGGAGCTGAAGAAGCGGGTGCCCATGTCGTTATGGTGAACCTCAATCGGCAACGGATAGGCCATTGCCAAGCCTGTGGTAACGGATGGGGACCTTGTCGTAATGAACACGAATGTCAAGTACAAGATGATTTTCAAGCTTTACATGCATCAATGGCGGATATCGATGCCTTTATCATGATAACTCCAGTTTACTTTGGAGAAATGAGTGAATCCGCTAAAACCTTTTCAGACCGCTTACGACGGTGTGAGGCATTGAAAAAAGACAAGACATTGTTTGAGGGAAAACCTGTCATAGCCGTAGCTGCAGCCGGTGGTAGTGGTAACGGACTAACTTCTTGTCTTACCTCTATGGAGAGACTCTTCACCCAAGTCAGAGCTGAAAAGTTTGACTTAATAGGGATTACACAGAAAAATAAAGGGCACAAACTAGATGCCATTCATGCAGCCGGAAGAGAAATGGTATCGTCTACATTTAGCCGGTGATTTACATTTATGCCACTTACCACTATTTCGATTGAAGCTTAGAGCCCACATTCTGTGGGCTCTAAGCTTTGTTTACTTCTTAACTGTCCACAAGCGGCATCAATATCTGTCCCATGTTCAAGACGAANNCTCACTTCTTTGATATTGAGTATGTTCATCCACTGGATTATAAGGAATTAAGTTAACATTTGTGAGATGTCGCTTATCACCAATCAGGTCAGCAAGTTGAAGGGCATGTTCTCTACTGTCATTCACATCTTTAAGAAGAAGATATTCTAACGTAATCCTACGATTCGTTTTTTTCAAATAATAATCAACCGCCTGCATTACTTTTTCTATTGGAAAAACCTGATTTATTTTCATTATCTGCGTTCGAAGTTCGTTAGTAGGCGCGTGTAAGGAGATCGCTAGGTTTACCTGCAAATCGTTTTCGGCAAATTCATAGATTTTATCGACAAGGCCACAGGTCGATATTGTGATGTGTTTTGCACCAATGGCTAATCCTTTGTGATTTTTAATAATCTGTAAAGAATTTACTACGTTTTTAAAGTTATCAAATGGTTCGCCAATCCCCATCACCACTACGTGACTCACGCTTTCATCATGTTTTGCTTTATCCAGGTGATGTTGAACTTTCATAATTTGTTCTACAATTTCGCCACTGGATAAATCACGTTTTTTTGTTAATAACCCACTCGCACAAAAGCTACACCCAATGTTACAGCCTACTTGGGTTGTGACACA
>PKWS01000333.1:0-5515 GCA_003132105.1 Desulfosporosinus sp. | reverse complement strand
TTTCTATAAAGCCAATCCCAGACTTGTAATGCCCGAAACTTTTTATGCCCATATTCCATAAGCCATGCGGCCAGTTGATCAAATGTCAGTCCATAAATTGATTCTTTATTCATTCGTTATCCTCTTATTTCGCCAGCAATCCAAAATGCTCAAGTGGCCAATATCTAAACAAGGCTCTTCCTACAACATTCTTTGCTGGTAATACGCCCCACTCATGACTATCAAGACTATCATTACGATTATCACCTAATACAAAATACGAGTCTTTTGGAATCACCAACGGGCCATAAGTATAATTAGGCTTTGCCATTTCGTAGGATTCCGTTAATGCATGGTCATTGATAAAAACAATACCATCTTTAATATTCACTTTATCCCCTGGCAAGCCGATAACCCTCTTAATCCAAAGGGTACCACTCGAATCAACATTTGAAAGTGGATGGAAGACAATGACGTCCCCTCTGTTAATTTGCGACAACTTATAAGATAATTTGTCGACTACTAACCTGTCCTGTAACTGGATTGTAGGTAGCATCGATCCGGTCGGAATAGTTACTGCTTCTACAACAGTACTTTGTAATCCCCATGATAGGATGAATGCGAAGATTAGAATTTCTAGTATTTCAAACAAAAATCTCTTTGTACTCTGTGTACTAGTCATAACCATTCCCTCTCCTTTGCGCTATATGTATATGCAAATCTGCATAAAGCATTAGATTCTTCCTTGAACGAGCAAAATCCCCAGTATGGTCTTAGCGTCATTAAACTTATTGTGATGTGCCCTTTGTACTGCTTCATCCCAGGGGATTCTTTCTAGCGCGATGAATTCGTCATCATCCGGGGATAGCGGATCCCAGACCAAATCACGGGCGAGAAAAAGATGCATCACCTCATCCGAAAAACCCGGCGTGGAATAAAATGTGCTGAGATGTTCTAGGGTCCCTCGATAGCCAGTCTCTTCGCGGAGTTCTCTCTGAGCACAAGCAAGGGGAGTTTCAAGCGGGTCGAGTTTCCCTGCCGGGATTTCCAAGGTTTCTTGAGCAATAGCATATCGGTATTGACGAACCATCAGCACGTGCTCATTTTGCAAAGCAATAATCCCAACTGCTCCCGGATGCCTAACGATTTCACGGGACGTCTCAAATCCATTCATCAAACGAACCGTATCCCGTTCCACACGGATTATTTGCCCCTCAAAAAGCACCTCTCCATCGACGCGCTCTTCTGTTCCGTTCTGCTCTTCCAATGCGTTCCCCTCTTTCCTTAACTTTGCTCACTATATGAACATTCTTAGATGTTTCTTAATCTTGCCATTAAGTACTCACCAATATTCACTTTGTTCCTCTCCTCATACAAATGATTCTGTCGATGGCTTTTTCCAATTTCTTTTTCTCCCGCTCGACGTTTCGAAGTAAGGTTCCCATACCCAGCGTCACAGCGGTAACTCCTGCCGCGATTGCTAATACGACAATGAAATTTCCATTATTGTATTCTTTGCTATGCAAAAAGTACTCTCTAACTTCAAAACTCAATGACAACAAAACGCTCAAAAGACCGGCAACGATTCCGCCTTTATATCCATGATGAAAGGTGATTAAAATAGGCGGTATTAAGTAGATGAGCCATATGATTTCATAAGTTCCACTCGGGACATCCATAACTAGGGGAATAGCCCAAAGGATTAGGGTGGTAATGTATATAAGAAACTTCTTATGGGATGTGATCACTTTTGTCATAGGAAGGGCCCTCACTTGTAGGTAAAGATCTCTTTATACGATTAATTTCGACAGTAAATGAGAAAACCCTTTAATGTTCCATTACCGCCAGCCCTGATACCACCCCGTCGGTGTCCGCACATGCCTGATGCTAGTAAAGTTTATGAATAATGCAAAATAGTCCTCAGCCTTTTCAAGCTAGGGGCTATTTTACGCTTTCCTTATTGATTTGATTTAATGGTTTATTACTCTTTACTAAATCTGCAGAGACGATATATCGGTCCGGAAAGTAGCCAGGAGTATTGAAGGGATAGCAGGTGGTCAGCGTCAGGACTGCATGGTCGGTAGGTACGATCACGGTTTTATCGTCTGCATGGACGATTCGTGTGCCCTTTACCTCATAGGTGAAGGAACCCGCTGATGTTTGCACGATCAATTGGTCTCCAATCTTCAGCTTGCCTAGCTGTCTGAAGACTGTTTCGCGATGTCCGGAAAAAACGCAATTGTCTTTTTTCCCGGGAAGAACGCTTTGGGTAAAGTGCCCTACACCTTTCTCCAACTCCTTCACACCGGTTCCCTGGAGGAGGGGCAAATCCAGCTTTAAAGCTGGAATCGTCAGACTTCCAATATTGTCACCCTCCGCAGGATTTACTGGGTAAAGGGTTTTATTTGGTGCGGGCACGAGGGAAGAATCTGAGTCCACCGGGGCAGTGCTGTCTCCCGTTACCTTGTTTAGCTCTGCACTGTAAGTGCTATGGATGGAAAAGCGGAACATACTAAACATTGACCAAGAGATGCATCCTATCCCCAAGACCATAAATCCTAGGGATAGGACAGTAACTAGAGAACGCTTGCCCCATGATAGTTTTACCTTATGCATAACGCTTTCTGCTTCTCCAGCCTAGGACTCCGACCAGAGTTAAAGCAGCACCGATAAGGAGTAACTCGTACAAAGGCGTGGATGTTTTCGGAAGCTGCCCGCCTGCCTGTGTTGNNGTCGGTGTTGTCGGTGTTGTCGCACAAAGCCCATTTGTGATGGTATTTGTGTCTAACGTGACTGCGCCATTCCGTGCCAACAACTGTCCTTGCACCGTCGCCCCGGTTTGCGCTGCGATAGATTGATATGCGAAGATGTGTCCCACAAAATGAGAGTTTGTTCCTAAGGTCGCGGAGCTTCCGACCTTCCAAAAGGTTCGACAGTACCGAGCACCATTGATGAGGTTAACGCTGCTACTTCCTGCTGTGATGAGCGTAGAGTTAGTCTTAAATACGAATACTCCATTGGGGTCTCCCTGTGCGTCAAGCGTTAGAGTGCCCGTTATCTGGAAAGTGCCGTCGGCTGAATCGTAAATGCCAGGTTTCAAGGTAGTCCCACCAAGTTCTGTGGAAATACGAGTGACAGGCGTTCTTCCGGCAGCGTCGTCATATGCGGCTACCAGATCGGTCTTGGCCTTAATTGCGACAGTATCATTAATGTGTACAATCCCGCTCAGTGTTACGTTTGCCTTTCCAGGGAAATCAGAACCTGGATACAGTCCAACATCTCCGCCACCTTCAGGAGTAGTTCCGCTAATTGTGGTGTGTCCTGTATTGGTGATTGTCGTGCCCGCCAAAACCGCAAATGTGGAGGTTGTTCCGAGGTTCACTGTGGGTTGGGCTGCCATACTCAATGTAGGTACTGCCATAATAACTGCCAGAGATAGTGTAAGTAGTAATGATATAGATCTCATCTTTTTAAGTGTTTTTATAAACTGAGTAATTAAGTTTAAAATGCGGTTGCCCCTTTCTCGAAATGACTGTGAACTGATATGTTTTACTCTTCCAATCCATCTGCTGTTTTCCAGAAACGAATCATTTGCCCAATGCCCCCCACCAGAGATGAGTGATTTTATAAGGAATTTTATTGATTTCTCAATTGAGTAATATGCAACAATTCCATTTTTATGAACAACCAACAAAGTAGAACACTCCAATTATCAGAAATGGGGTTTGGACAGCAATTTCACCCGCTTTGGCTTAGACGACTTGAACGTGAAATGGGCATAAGACCAAGACATGAGCCTTTGTGGTGGGAACTTTTTGAAGAATAATTTGAACCACCTTGGTTACAACGTTTAGAGCGAAGGTTGGGAATTCCCCAGCCCTACAATCCTTTATATGATTTCCCCCGCTAGAATTTAGATCAACCTTTGCCTAGGTATGAATGCCCAGGCCTTTTTTATACATACTACAAACAGACTATATTACCATATTCGGGGTATAAAAAAGGCCCCTACCGTTTCTGATGATTCAGAATCTCCCTTNNGTTGCTTCTCAGGTAAAACAAACTCTAGCAAGTTTAAAAGGAGCTCGTGGAACGTTAAGTATGTATACAGTGCAAACAAGGGATGACGAAACTCAATCAGTTTACACTAATTCTCTAGAAATAGCCGATAACATTATCAATGATTTGGAAGATCGACTAAAAGCTCTTGAATTTGAAGAGCCACAGTATAAAGGTAATTAAAAGGGCGTGAAACTATGCAGGAACCGATTTATGTCATTATAAGATCACTATCTTTATTATTTTTAGTTTGGTTATCAATAAGACTTATAGGAAAAAGGAATATAAGCAGAGTAAAACCCTTTAATTTTATGAGCTATATAGTTTTAGCCATCGTGGCTACTTTAATGTCCTTAAACCTAATAAATCTCATTTCTGGGTTTATAGTTTTGCTAACATGGCTTGNNTTTATCTATAAAGAGTGAAGCAATACATCAGTTGATCAATGGCAAAGAAACCGTCTTAATTAAACATGGCAAGATCATGGAAGAAAACCTTATACAAGTCAGAATGACCGGAGAAGACCTTCTAGCAGAACTACGGTCAAAGAACATCTTTAATCTAACAGATGTAGAGTTTGCAGTCATGGAGACAAACGGTGAGATTAATGCTTATTTAAAATCTGATAAAAAACCAGTTACTGCACACGATTTAGGCGAAAAAGTAGCACCTCAGGCTGAACCACAAACAGTAATAATGGATGGAAACATCCTCAATGAGCCTCTTTTCTCTTTAGGTCTTAATCAGGAATGGCTTAAAGCAGAACTTGAGAAAATGGGAGTTGCCCTTGAAAATGTGTTTCTCGGTCAGGTCGACTCATCCGGCGACTTATTCCTTGACCTCTTTGATGATGCTGTTGAAATTCCACAACCAAAGGTTAAGGAGTTACTTTATGCTAACCTTGAAAAAATTCAAGCAGACCTTTCAACGTTTTCTCTACAAACTGACGATAAAACTGCCAAGGGCATGTATCTGAGAAACTCTCAAAAACTCGAAAATCTACTGGATAAATTACGTCCTTACTTGTTGAATTAATGAATTAAGAGGTGTTACATGTCCGACAAAAAGAAAAAGAAGCTTACCCCTACTCAGCTGGAATACCAGGAATTTGCCCAGGCAAGGGAACCAAAAAGACCAATTGTATTAAATAGTATTAAGGCATTTTTTGTAGGAGGTCTCATTTGCGTAATTGGTCAGGGTATACAGATGTTCTTTGTCTCCTACTTTCATTTTTCGCAAGAAAGTGCAGGAAACCCTACTGTAGCGGTTTTAATAATACTTACTGTTTTACTCACTGGTTTCGGTGTTTTTGACCATATTGCACAATGGGCCGGGGCGGGCACTATCATTCCTGTGACTGGTTTTGCTAATACAATGGCATCCGCTGCTATCGACCACCAAAGCGAAGGTTATGTTCTTGGTGTAGGTGGCAATATGTTTAAACTAGCAGGTCCCGTTATCGTTTATGGTGTTTTCT
>PKWS01000056.1 GCA_003132105.1 Desulfosporosinus sp. | reverse complement strand
CAGTGACTGGTGGAGCAAGACTAACGGGGCAGGATACGCCAATGCGAGCGGGACATCCATGGCCGCCCCATTTGTGGCAGGGGAAGCTGCCTTAATTTGGAGTCAACATCCAGATTGGTCCCGAGACCAAGTGATTCAGGTCCTTGAAGCGGGAGTAAAAGATTTAGGCTCTCCAGGACGTGATAACAACTACGGTTATGGGCTCGTTGATGTGAAGCTAGCCTTGACCCTAGCTAATCAAACGCTGGAAAAATTAACTTCTCCGGCTTCGGTCAACGAACTGGGTGGAATTGTTCAAGCAGCAGCGGGTTCAACACAACTGACTTTAACAATACCTACGCAAGCGTTTAACAGCTCCGCCAACGTATCTTTAAATACAATCACGGTTTCTGCCAGTCTACCGAATGGCGCAACATTAATAACCCCAGCTTTTCAGGTCGACTGGGGGAGTGTAATTCCACGAAAAATGCTCTCACTAAAGTTAAACGATCCCTTGCTTAAAGACTCAGGAGCGACACTTTATCGCTGGGATGGTTCACGCTGGATTGCCTTAGGTGGTGAAATAATAAGCGGGGAAGCAAGGCTTGGCCTTTATATGACTGGGATCTATGCGGTGGGGACACCTCAGGTAAGCGCGCAGAGTCAACGTTTTGCAGGAGTTACGGCAGAAGGTACAGCTATACAAATATCTGAGGCTACGTTTCCAACCGGCGCAGATACAGCGATTCTCGCCCAAGTTAATCAGTTTCCAGATGCTCTGGCAGGTGCACCTCTCGCCTATAAAATGCAAGCTCCGATCCTACTCTCACCGAGCTCAGGACTCACGGAGGACGTTCGAGCGGAACTAAAAAGACTTGCCCCGAAGACGATCTATCTCTTGGGGGGGACGGCTGCTTTGTCTTCTAATATAAAAACTGAACTTGACAAGAAGTATGAAGTGAAACGTCTCTACGGGTACTCAGCTGAAGGAACTGCTGTGGCGGTTGCTCGAGAACTGGGTACCAAAGGAAGTACCGTCGTTGCCAGTGCGCGTTACTTTCAGGATGCCTTAGTCATCTCTGCTTGGGCTGCTCGTCAGGGGATCCCAATCTTACTCACAGAATCGTCAACCTTATCTGGGGATACCCAAACCGTTCTAAGGGAACTCAATGTGACCCAAACCCTCGTCATCGGAGGGACGGCTGTGGTCGGGGCTAACGTCATGAAAAGCCTCCCCTTTCCTAAGCGGATCAGCGGAGATACGGCTTACGACACAGCGGCAGCCGTCTTGCAAGCATATCCGCCCACAACAGCGAAACTTGAAATAGCAACCGGGGAGAATTATCCCGATGCTTTAACTGGAGCTGTTCGGGCAGCCTTTTACGGCTCGATGGTGGTCTTAGTGCCGACGCATTCTGCCATTCCTGCGAGTTTGTCCACCCTCTTGAATTCTTGGAAGGGAAGACAGGTAGAATCTTTCGGAGGGGTGGTAGCAATGCCAGAAAATGTCGTAGAGACCGTTAAAACGTACGTCAAATAATATATTAGGACGAAAGTCCTAATATATTTGGCAGGACATCGGCGATGCATGTCGAAATTATACAAGTAGATTTTTGTAAGGAGGGATTAAGATGTGGCAAACATAAAATGGAGACTCATAGGGTTGTTAGTTTTAGGACTTGGATTTATACTTGGATTTCAGAATCCAGCGAACGCTTCTCCCTTAGCCTTAGAGACGTCAAGGATTTACGGAGTTCGTCAAATAGATACTGCCATAGAAGTCTCTAAAACAGGGTGGCAGGATGCAGATACTGTCTTACTGGCGAATTGCGATCGTTTTCCAGATGCCTTGGTTGCGGCGCCACTTTCCCATCAGTTGGATGCGCCCATTCTTCTTACCCCAGCGGGGGGAGTCGATGCGAAGGTTATGGAGGAAATCAAGCGGTTGGGTGCACAGCATGTCATCCTTTTAGGTGGAGAGGCAGCTTTAAGTCCAAAGGTTGTGTCGGATCTCCAAAATGCAGGCTTAAGCACCCCAGAACGCATTGCTGGGTATGATCAATATGAAACCGCCCAAAAAGTGGCTGAACGTGTAGGGAGCAAGGGGCAAGTCATCCTAGCAAGTGGGGAACAGTTTCCGGATGCACTCTCAATTTCAGCATACGCAGGCGCGACAGANNCCTGCAACAAAAAGGGAATCTCAAAACGATCGTCGTTGGCGGAGAAGCTGTAGTTTCCAGTGCAACGCTGAGCAGCTTGAACAGTGTTCAACGGATTGCCGGGTATGACCGCTATGAGACCGCTGCAGATGTCTATAAATTTGCACGAGATGTACTGACGTCTCAAACGACGTACTTAGTAACCGGTGAGAACTTCCCCGATGCGCTCGCGGTTGGGAGCCTAGCTGCCAAGCAAAGCGCCGGCATCGTGATGACCCAACGGGCATATTTACCGGGATCAACCTATTCCGTATTATCCGGACCGACAGATAGTCCCATGAACGTCGTGATCATTGGGGGATTGGCTGTGGTCACAGATCAAATCAAGTATATAGTTGAAGGGACCGTGCAACCCCCTTACCTTCTGGCAGGAGTTACAATTGTCGTTGATCCAGGGCACGGGGGTCCTGACACAGGAGCGATTGGAGCAACAGGGACTTATGAGAAAAACAACACCTTAGCTGTCGGCCTTAATCTCGCAAGCTTGTTGCGCTCGGCGGGGGCACGAGTCATCTTGACGCGTAGCACGGATGTTACACCGGCAGTAGGAACGTACTCAGAGCTTTCCGACCTTCAGGCGCGGACCAAGATTGCGAACGATCAGAACGCAGATCTTTATATCAGCCTACACAATGATGCGTTCAGTAATCCTGCTGTAGGAGGGACATCGACCTATTATAGTTCGGCTAGTCCCGTGACCGCGCAGTCGAAGGCCTTAGCGGATAGCATCCAGAGTGAGCTGGTAAAGGTGATTGCCTTAAATGACCGCGGCGTAAAAGATGCGGCTTTCTACGTAATTAAGAATACTAAAATGCCCGCGGTCCTAGTAGAAATCGGTTTCATTTCCAACCCGACAGAAGAACAACTCTTAGGATCGTCGGATTTTCAAAGAAAAGCGGCTTTAGGTGTCTACCGAGGGATCCTGAGATTCAAAGGTTATTAAACTTTAACATTTCATTTAGAGAAATCCCACAAAATATCCACATCTAGGGTCAAACTTCGTGTTATACTGCAATTATTCCATTCAAAAGTCAGTATAAATTTTGACTAAAGGTGGAAAACTAGTAAGTTTTAGTGTAAACTAGACCAGTAACGAGCAAAACCTGTCCGAGGGCTTAACTATCTAGAGGCCTATAAAAAAAGTTCGGACAGAAAGAAGGAATGTTGGCTGTCATGTAGAATACATATAGCAATATCTAATACAGACCCTTTTATGGGTGCCTTCTTCTTATGCGTTCTAAAGGGTACGCCGCAGGAGGGGTGATGACATCATCCTTAGGGGGGACGCTCCCACTTATATCCTGTGGAATGCTTTTAGATATTGCGCAATGTCTAAAGATTGTGCTACAAATTTTAAGGGGGTGAGGGACGACTAAGAGACGTCCTAGGTAAAGAAAAGAGATAGTCCAATCACCAAAAAAAGAAGATCCAAAAGACGAGAGGAGAAATTTACTACATGAAAAAAACTAAAAAAGCCTTAGCATCGTTAGCTATCGCTGGTATGGTCCTGACAATGGTTCCCTTTAACGCATTTGCTACAGGTACAGTCCCAACTCGCTTAGCAGGTACAACTGCTGCTCAAACCGCAGTAGCAATCGCAGATCAAACAGGCTGGACAGG
>PKWS01000276.1 GCA_003132105.1 Desulfosporosinus sp. | reverse complement strand
TCATACTCGGGTGAAGCGAGTACTTCTCCTGTCTCTGGATGGTGTATCTCTTCTAAGACAAAACGTCCGACAAGCCGATCAATTAAGGGTTCAATAATTTCTGGGCCGTCTTTAATATCCTCCACCATGATGCCTACCAACGTTTCGCAGTCTTCTTCACGAACAATCACATCTTGAGATACGTCCACTAAGCGACGAGTCAGGTAACCGGAGTCGGCTGTCCGTAAGGCGGTATCTGCAAGGCCTTTTCGTGCTCCGTGCGAAGAGATGAAGTATTCCAAAACGGTTAGACCTTCACGGAAGTTTGCCTTGATCGGCAACTCAATGGTTCGCCCGGATGGGTCAGCCATAAGTCCCCGCATTCCTGCTAGTTGTCTCAGTTGCTGAATATTACCCCGGGCACCCGACGTCGCCATCATGTAAACCGGGTTAAACTGATCAAGGGTATCCATCAAGGCCTGGGTTACTGTTTTCGTAGCTTTCGCCCAAGTATCAATGACAAGGTTATAACGCTCTTCATCTGTAATTAAACCGCGACGATATTGTTGCTCTGTTTTAGCAACCGCTATGTCTGCCTTGGCAAGAATCTCCGTCTTCGCCTCAGGAACCGTAATATCCACCAATCCGACGGTCATTCCTGCCCGAGTAGAGAACTTAAATCCTTGGTTCTTCAGCCCGTCCAGCAATGAAGCTGTCGCTTCATACCCACACTTGCGATACGTTTTAGCCACGATGTCTCCGAGGCCTTTTTTGCCTATAACTTCATTGAAGTACCCAATTTCTGGAGGAATCACAGAATTAAAGATTAAGCGACCGACGGTCGTCTCCAAGAGTGCCCCATCACGTCGGACTTTAATACTGGCTTGCAAGTGAACTGCCTTTGAATCATACGCCAAAACAGCTTCGTCATAGTCTTTAAATATTTTTCCTTCACCAAAAGCACCAGGACGCTCCATGGTCAAGTAATAAGATCCCAAAACCATATCCTGCGTCGGTGTTTGTACAGGTCGACCGTCTTTTGTGTTCAAGATATTGTGTGATGCCAACATAAGCAACCTAGCCTCAGACTGAGCCTCTGCCGACAACGGAACGTGCACCGCCATTTGGTCTCCATCAAAGTCCGCGTTATACGCTGTACATACTAGCGGGTGGATCTGCAAAGCGCGACCCTCAACTAAAATCGGTTCAAACGCCTGAATTCCCAAACGGTGAAGAGTTGGAGCCCGATTTAACAGGACTGGGTGGTCGGAGATTACTTCTTCGAGGACATCCCAGACTTCTGGACGTACCCTCTCAACCATACGTTTTGCACTTTTAATATTGTGCGCGTGTCCCTCATTGACCAGTTTCTTCATCACGAACGGTTTAAAAAGTTCTAAGGCCATTTCCTTAGGAAGACCACACTGATGAAGTTTCAGGTTCGGTCCAACCACAATAACGGACCGTCCAGAATAATCCACGCGTTTTCCTAACAGGTTCTGTCTGAAACGCCCTTGTTTTCCCTTTAACATATCGCTCAGAGATTTAAGGGGTCGGTTGCCAGGACCCGTCACTGGACGTCCACGGCGGCCATTGTCGATCAAAGCATCGACCGCTTCTTGGAGCATCCGTTTTTCATTTCGCACAATAATGTCCGGTGCGCCAAGATCTAAAAGACGTTTTAAACGGTTGTTCCGATTAATGACTCGGCGATAAAGATCATTGAGGTCAGACGTTGCGAACCGACCGCCATCCAACTGGACCATTGGTCGCAATTCTGGCGGAATCACCGGAACAACATCCATAATCATCCATTCTGGACGGTTTCCTGACGTTTTAAAGGCCTCGACGACTTCGAGGCGACGAATCGCCCGGATTTTTCGCTGTCCTGATACTTCTTTTAACTCTATTCGCAATTCATCATTAAGCTTGTCTAGGTCCATCTCGCCGAGCAATAGTTTTACGGCTTCCGCGCCCATGCTGGCTTGGAAACGATCCCCGTACTTATCTCGATATTCCCTATATTCTGTTTCAGTTAGAAGTTGTTTCTTCATCAACGAGGTATCTCCGGAATTGGTCACAATGTAGGAGACAAAATACAGGACTTTTTCCAAAGCACGAGGAGACATGTCCAGAAGTAATCCCATACGGCTCGGGATCCCTTTGAAATACCAAATATGGGATACCGGAGCAGCGAGTACAATGTGCCCCATCCGTTCACGACGGACTTTAGAACGGGTCACTTCAACTCCACAACGGTCACAAACGATTCCCTTATACCGAACACGTTTATATTTCCCGCAGTGGCATTCCCAGTCCCGAGTCGGACCAAAAATCTTCTCACAAAATAAACCTTCACGTTCCGGTTTTAAGGTCCGATAGTTGATGGTTTCTGGCTTCTTTACTTCTCCAAATGACCACTCACGAATCATATCCGGAGAGGCTAAGCCGATTCGCATGCGGTCGAAGTTATTGACGTCTAGCAATCCTTATCGCTCCTTTCGTCCGGGGACTATTTGAGATCGCCGAGATCCATATCTTCTTCCACAAGGGATTCTTCATTAAATTCATCGAGCGATTCTTCCTCGTCNNAGTTCCTTTGCGGTTTCCGTAATATCCTCATCGGTGTCATGGATCTCAATTTCCCGATCATCTGCTGCTAAGACTCTAACATCAAGTCCTAAACTCTGCATCTCCTTGATCAAGACCTTAAAGGATTCTGGAATGCCTGGTTCAGGAATGTTTTCTCCTTTGACGATCGCTTCGTATGTCTTGACACGGCCGACTACATCATCTGATTTGACCGTTAAAATTTCTTGCAAAGTATAAGCTGCGCCATAGGCTTCTAAAGCCCAGACTTCCATTTCTCCAAAGCGTTGGCCTCCGAATTGTGCCTTACCACCCAACGGTTGCTGGGTCACGAGGGAGTATGGACCCGTTGAACGGGCATGGATCTTATCGTCAACCAGATGGTGAAGCTTGAGCACATACATATATCCAACAGTAATTTTGCTATCAAACGGATCTCCTGTACGTCCGTCATATAACATGGTCTTCCCATCATTCGGGAGTCCAGCTTTTTTCAGAGTCTCAAAAATGTCGTCCTCTGTAGCTCCGTCAAAGACTGGAGTCGCAATGCGAATCCCTAGAGCCTTAGCTGCCCACCCTAGGTGCGTTTCAAGAACCTGACCGATATTCATACGAGAAGGTACACCGAGCGGATTCAGAACAATTTCAATGGGCGTTCCATCCGGCATAAACGGCATATCTTCTTGACGCATAATGCGGGAAATAACCCCTTTGTTCCCGTGACGACCAGCCACTTTGTCCCCCACCGAAATTTTGCGTTTCTGAGCGATGTAAACTCGAACGAGTTGATTAACACCCGGAGATAATTCGTCGCCGTTTTCGCGGGTAAAAACCTTCACATCGACAATTTTTCCGGCTTCTCCGTGAGGCACTCGCAAGGAAGTATCCCGCACTTCACGCGCTTTTTCTCCAAAGATTGCGCGAAGTAAGCGCTCTTCTGCTGTAAGTTCCGTCTCCCCTTTTGGTGTGACTTTTCCCACCAAGATATCACCTGGGCGAACTTCTGCTCCGATTCGGATAATTCCTCGTTCATCAAGATCCTTCAAGACATCTTCTCCGACGTTGGGGATATCACGAGTAATTTCTTCTGGACCAAGCTTCGTATCTCGCGCATCTGATTCATACTCTTCAATATGAATTGATGTATAGTAATCTTCCCGAACAAGCTTTTCACTAATAAGGATCGCGTCCTCATAATTATACCCTTCCCAGGTCATGAAGGCCACTAAAACATTGTGACCCAAGGCAAGTTCTCCGTGGTCAGTCGACGGACCATCCGCAATAATCTGATTTGCTTCAACCAACTCTCCTTTGGTAACGATAGGGCGCTGGTTAATGCATGTGCCTTGGTTTGAGCGTGCATATTTAAGCAGCTTGTGTTTCTCTGTCGTTCCATCCGGGTGCAGCACAATAATTTCGTCTGCGGTTGACCGCTCCACAACTCCGGCTTGTTTGGTAATCGCACAAACGCCAGAGTCCTTGGCTGTCTTGTATTCCATCCCAGTCCCGACGTAAGGCGAATCAGTACGTAAAAGGGGGACTGCTTGTCGTTGCATGTTTGAACCCATCAACGCTCTGTTCGCATCGTCATGTTCTAGGAACGGGATAAGTGCCGTGGCGATGGATACCATTTGTTTTGGGGAGACGTCCATGTAGTCGACCTGGTTTGGCGACACATGAACGAAGTCTGGGCCATGTCGACCATCAATTTTTTCTCCAAGGAATTTGCCATTTTCATCAAGCGGAGCATTGGCCTGTGCTACGACATATTGTTCTTCTTCGTCAGCAGTTA
>PKWS01000349.1:4801-6157 GCA_003132105.1 Desulfosporosinus sp. | reverse complement strand
TTTCCTCGCTCCGTTTCGTTTCAAATGCAAGTCGAGTGCAAGTAAAACATCCTTTCTGCATTACTAGTGTTTGGCAGAAAGGATGATATCATTAGTTATATATCTTAGTTAGAACTTAAAAGAGCCACCGCGTTGCGGTTTAGTACAACATCTTATCAGACCAAAAGGGGATTTGTTTGTGTTCAATTGAATATATAAGGTGAATTGCGATAGTGGGTACTATATGCAATCAGCAAGTAAATAGGATCTGGGGGTGGAACTTAGGTGAACAGGGATATCGAGGTTGTAGTTCATAACCTGGCCCGACGAAATATCGAAGCTCGCTACTTTGAAAGTCTGAATGAGCTCCAACGGGAACTCCTTACAACAGTACCCGTAAGTGCTACAGTGGGAATAGGTAATTCTCAAACCCTAAAGATAATTGGAATTTCTGAAAAGCTAAAGGCTAGGGGCAATGTTGTATTCGACAAAACGATTGCTTCAAATAAGCTGGAAACAAGAGAATTAAGTAAGAAAGCCATGCTTTCCGATTGGTACATATCTGGAACTAATGCCATATCAAGGGAAGGTCACATCGTAAATATTGATCATACCGGCAATAGAGTGGCCGCTATGATATATGGTCCTGAAAAAGTTATAGTAGTTGTGGGAATAAATAAAATTGAAGATACGCTATCTGCTACAATAGACAGAGCAAAAAACAAAGCAGCAATTCTAAATGCGAAAAGAGTGGGGCTCAACCCACCCTGTGTCGAGCTCAACAAATGTGTTGACTGCAGATCTAAGGATAGAGTATGTAACAACCTGGTTATCATCGAAGGGTAGGTTGATAAAGACAGGTTAAAGGTGTTCCTAGTTAATGATAACATCGGATTTTAGTATAGAGCTACTTGTCATTTAGGGTATTTACCTACATCTAGTGGTGTCCACTGGGCATGGATAGTGGAAATGAATTCTATAACGAATACCAAGTAGACGGGAAAAAACCAGATTTAGATTCTTGGGGTAAAACACGCTAAATCATCCTAAAAAGTCTAAAATTGAAAACAAGTAAAGCATCTTCAAGTATAGTAAAAAATGAGAATATCTGGTCAGTCCCATTCTCACTTTCTCTTTGTAAAAAGTGGCTTAAAGCCAAGTTTGGCTACGACGAACGCAAAGGCGTCGGAGCGTGTGATCGCCGACCCTCCGGGCTTGGAAGACGAAATATGATGGAACCCCTTGGCGACTAAACGCAAGACGGTGCACATGGAATGTGCCGTCTCCCAAAACCGACATCTCCAAAGGAATACACAAACATCTCCAAAGCAGGTCTAAACGTACCCCGTTCCAAGCCTGGGACGCAGTGTCACACAG
>PKWS01000349.1:4425-4686 GCA_003132105.1 Desulfosporosinus sp. | reverse complement strand
GAGCGCTGTGTCACGCAAGTCCCCGATCGTACGTTCTGTGGATAAGGTGGAGCTGTGGATAATGTGGATAAGTCTGTAGATAAGTCATAGAAGCTGTTCTGCGGTTTTAAGCAAAATACGTATATTTAGGGATTAATTATCCACAAGGTCTGTGGATAATGTGGATAACTTGGGAATGAGGCGGTACAACTAGATTTGGATGGTGGATAACTTTCAGGGCTGAAATATTGATATAACGAATAACTTGTTCGGCTAATTCTC
>PKWS01000349.1:0-4420 GCA_003132105.1 Desulfosporosinus sp. | reverse complement strand
AAGTGCGCCAAGCGTGTTTATGTCAGAGGGCGTCATTAGGAGAAAAAGAAAGAAAAAGAAAAAGCTTTATTATCCAGCAAAGACTTATGGATTTACCGGAGTTTCACTTGGCTCAAACCGTGATGTTATTTCTTAACTTTCGTGATGAAGTAGAGACTACCGCCATGGCGGAGGCCACGATAGCAGGTAAGAAAAAGCTAGTATTACCCCGCTGTTCACCCCATGGTATACTCCTTCCCATCGAAGTACGTGATCTGATACAGGATATTGAACCAGGAACTTATGGAATTCGCGAACCCAAATTGACTCTTGGATTACTGGAACCTTCAGAAATCGATTTGATGATCGTACCCGGTTCGGGGTTCGATCTGCAAGGGAATCGTTTAGGGTATGGGGGCGGGTATTATGACCGCTTCTTTATGCTGCTAAATCCCTTAACACCTAGGATCGCTCTAGGTTTCGAATGTCAAGTTATTGAGCAAGTGCCAATAGACAAGCACGATGCTATAATGACGATGTTGATCACAGAGAAAAAAGTATATAATTTTACAACGTTAGGAATTCAATAGGAGGGATTTATTTGGGCACCGCGTGCGAGAATTTAGTGGACCCTAAGCAACTTAAGCTGGATGAAGTTATTATTAAGTATCGACATGAGAATGGACCTCTGATCCCAATCCTGCAGGAGGCTCAAGGGGTTTATGGATATTTGCCAGCTCATGTTCTAAAACACATTAGTAAAGCGACACGCATACCTCTGGCCAAGATCTATGGTGTGGTTACATTTTATTCCCAGTTTCGGTTAGCTCCCGTGGGAAGAAACCTAATTAATGTCTGTTTAGGAACGGCTTGCCACGTGCGTGGAGGGGCCAAAATATTGGAAACCGTGGAGAAATACTTAAAGATTAAAGACGGTGTGACGACGGAAGATGGTCGCTATACCTTGGAAATCGTGGCATGCATAGGAGCCTGTGGTCTTGCACCAGTACTATCGATCAATAATGAGGTGCACGGCCGATTATTGCCGGAGAGTCTTGCAGGAATTTTGGCTAAATACGAGTAGGGGGATAAAGGGATGGCAGAGAACCAACGGATTCTCGTTTGCGCAGGAACGGGGTGCGCCTCTTCCGGTGCTCACAAAATAATCGACGTATTGCGGGAAGAAGTCATGCGTCAAGGTCTTGAGAGAAAGGTGAGTATTGTTTCTACAGGATGCCACGGCTTCTGTGAACAAGGACCGACCCTGATCATCGAACCTCAACAAACACTGTATACGCTGGTAAAACCAGAGGACATTCCCGAGATTGTAGCGCAAGATCTTATGGAAAGCAAACTCGTCGAGCGACTTCTCTATACAGATCCTCTAACGAAAAAACAAGCAACAACGTTCGCCAACTCGAATTTTTTTGCGAAGCAGGTTCGGGTTGTTTTAAAGAATTGTGGCTTTATTGATCCTGAACGGATCGAGGATTATGTGCAAAACGGTGGGTATAAGGGGTTAGCAAATGCGCTGAAGACTATGTCACCGGATGAGGTTGTCGAAGAGGTCAAGAAAGCCGGACTACGTGGACGGGGAGGGGCTGGATTCCCAACTGGGCTAAAATGGGGTTTTTGCCGCCAGTCTCCGGGTGATAAAAAGTATGTGATCTGTAATGCCGACGAGGGAGACCCCGGCGCATTTATGGATCGGGGCGTTCTCGAAGGGGACCCTCATTCTGTTATTGAGGGGATGTTGATTGGGGCCTATGCAATCGGAGCTGATGAGGGGTATGTGTATTGCCGAGCGGAATATCCACTCGCCATTAAACATATGGAAATTGCCATTGCCCAAGCGGAAAAGGCGGGTTACCTAGGGGACAACATTTTAAATTCTGGGTTTAGTTTCCATCTCAAGATTCGGGCTGGTGCTGGTGCTTTTGTTTGTGGGGAAGAAACCGCTCTTATGGCATCCATTGAAGGAAGGCGTGGGATGCCGACTGTTCGTCCTCCGTTCCCTGCCCAGAGTGGCTTATGGGGGAAACCAACCAATATTAATAATGTTGAGACGTGGTCCAATGTGCCCCACATTTTAAGTAACGGTGCAGAGCTGTATGCGCAATACGGAACAGAAAAGAGCAAAGGAACGAAAATCTTTGCTCTGACTGGGAAAATAAACAATACGGGTCTGGTCGAGGTTCCCATGGGAACAACCCTGAGGGATATCCTCTTTGACATCGGGGGCGGAGTTCAAAATGGTAAAGCCTTTAAAGCAGTACAAATTGGGGGCCCCTCGGGCGGTTGTTTGCCGGATGAAATGCTTGACCTCCAGGTGGATTATGATACCTTAACGAAAGCCGGAGCGATGGTTGGTTCGGGTGGACTCGTTGTCATGGACGAAACCACGTGCATGGTGGATATTGCACGATTTTTCTTAGCCTTCTCCCAAAAAGAATCCTGCGGAAAATGTACTCCTTGTCGAGAAGGAAACAAACGGATGTGGGATATCTTGGACCGTATCACCAAGGGAGAGGGAAAATTAGAAGATCTCGATACGCTGGAAAACCTGGCCCTAGTTATTAAAGAGACCTCACTCTGTGGGCTGGGACAAAACTCGCCAAACCCTGTGTTGGCCACGCTAAAGTACTTCAGACCTGAGTTTGAAGCGCATATTCTTGAGCATAAGTGTCCAGCACATGTTTGTTCTGCCTTACTCACCTATTTGATCGATGAGGAAAAATGCAAAAAATGCGGGCTTTGTGCTAAAAACTGCCCAGTAGGGTGTATTTCAGGCGATAAGAAGACATCATATAAGATTGATGAAGTTGCTTGCATCAAATGTGGAACCTGTTTAGAGAAGTGTAAGTTTGATGCGGTTATTCGGGTATAAACGGAGAGGAGGCACTTTGAAGTTGATTACAATAACAATTGATGGGCGCGAAGTGAACGTTCCCAAGGGAACGACCGTGCTTGAAGCCTGTCGAATGAATAACATCCCAATTCCCACCTTGTGTCATGACCCGGAGCTTACCCCTGCCGGAGCTTGCCGTATGTGTGTTGTCCAAATCGAAGGGATGCGCAATCTTCCCCCCTCATGTGTAACTCAAGCAACACAGGGCATGGTCGTGCAAACCCAAAATCCCAAAGTTCGGGCGGCGCGCAAAACAATTCTGGAGCTGTTGGTGGCGAATCACCCCTTAGATTGCATGACCTGTCAAAAGATGGGGAACTGTTCTCTAGCCGAATATGCTTATGAATACGGCGCTACAGGAGAACTTTATCAAGGCGAACGTCGCGACCTTCCGATGGATGATGGGAATCCGTTCATCTTAAGAGACCCCAATAAATGTATCTTATGTGGCAAATGTATCCGAGCATGTGATGAGATTCAGGGACGAAGCGTTCTAGACTTTTCCTTCCGTGGGTTCGATGCCCAAGTGGGCCCAGCCTTTAACGTTCCGTATCACGAGTCCGCTTGTGTTTTCTGTGGTTCATGTGTCTCGGTCTGCCCTGTAGGAGCGTTGACTGAAAAGAAGATGGTCGGTAAGGGACGTCCTTGGGAAGTGACGAAAGTCCAAACCACATGCCCCTTTTGCGGGACAGGATGTAACTTTGATCTGAATGTGAAAGACGGAAAAGTCATTGGGGTGACCTCCAACCCTGAGGCGCCGGTTAATGGCAAGGCCTTGTGTGTCAAGGGTCGGTTCGGGATGGATATGATTCATAGCCCTAACCGTTTGACGACGCCTTTGATTAAAAAAGATGGGGTGTTTGTCCCAGCAGAATGGGATGAAGCACTCGATTTAGTGGCCACGAAGTTCCAGGAAATTAAGAATGCTCACGGTGCGGATGCTCTAGCAGCGCTTAGCTCTGCTCGGTGTACCAACGAAGAAAATTATCTCATGCAAAAATTTATGCGCGCAGTGATCGGGACCAATAACGTCGATCACTGCGCCCGGACCTGACACGCTCCCACTGTGGCCGGTCTGGCCACTTCATTCGGATCGGGAGCGATGACGAACTCCATTAACGAAATTCCTAATACCGAAGTTATGTTTGTCATAGGTTCAAATACTACAGAAGCTCACCCCATCATTGGTGCGAAGATGTTGCAAGCCTTAGCCAATGGGGCAAAACTGATTGTCGTGGATCCTCGGGAAATTGAGCTCGCCCAATGTTCAGATCTTTGGTTAAGACTGCGTCCAGGAACGGATATTGCCCTGATCAACGGGATCATGAACATTATTATTGCCAATGGGTGGGAAGACCGCAAATTCATTGAAGAACGTACGGAAGGGTATGAGAAGCTCCATGAGATTGTTGAAAAGTATCCGCCCGAAGTCGTTAGTGAAATAACTGGAGTCCCTGTCGAGCAACTCGTGGAGGCTGCCAGAATCTATGCTACCGCTGAACGTGCACAGATTTTCTATACCTTAGGAATTAC